>QIAI01000085.1 GCA_003224995.1 Acidobacteriota bacterium | reverse complement strand
CACGGTTCGCGGCAGCGGATTTCTGCACCACATGGTCCGCAATCTTGTGGGAACCTTCCTGTTGGTCGGGAAGAGAACCCTGCAGCCTGCGGACGTAGCTCGCATTCTAGCGGCGCGCGATCGTTCGGCCGCTGGCGCTACGGCTCCTGCCTGCGGTCTCGTTTTGGTAAGCGTTGAATATTGATATTGGCTCAGTGGTGGCGCGGACGCTTTGGCCACGCGTAAACTCTCCTTGACTCTCATGGCCACGAATCTCGAAGTCACGATCCGCCGGGTGATCTCAACCAACCCGGCTACCGGCGAAGTCTTGCAACAGCTGGAATGTGGGTCGGAGGCAGAGGTTCGCCGGGCGGTGGCGCGCGCGCGGGTTGCCCAGGCTTCCTGGGCCGGACTCGGCGTCGATCACCGGATCGCCATCCTGCGCAAATTCCAGCGGCTGCTTCACGAAAGCAAGAGCGAAGTCGCCACTCTCATTACCCGGGAAGCGGGCAAGCCGTACGTGGAAGCGCTGCTGACGGAAGTGCTGGTGGTGCTGGACGCTACGCGCTTTCTCATCGACAACGCATTCGCCTTCCTGCGGGATCAGCCCGTGCCGCACGGCAGCATCGCCATGAAAGCCAAGACTGGCCGGATTCTGCGCGAGCCTCACGGCGTGATTGCCATGGTTTCGCCATGGAATTATCCGCTGTCGATCCCGGCGGTGGATGCGCTGGCTGCCCTGGTGACGGGCAATTCAGTCGTGTTAAAGCCGTCAGAATTCACCTCCCTCGTGGGCCTGAAACTTGAGTCGATGTTGCACGCGGCTGGAGTTCCCAAGGATGTCTTTCAGGTGGTGGTGGGTGACGGAGCGACGGGGGCCGCGCTGCTTGCGTCGGACATCGACAAGCTCATCTTTACCGGCAGCGTCCCCACCGGCAAGCGCATCGCGCAAAGCGCGGCCGCAAGGCTCCTGCCCGTGGTGCTCGAACTCGGCGGCAAGGATCCGATGCTGGTGCTGGAGGATGCTGATATCGAGGTCGCTTCCAGTGCCGCGGTTTGGGGCGCCTTCGTCAACGCCGGGCAGGCTTGCCTCTCGGTGGAGCGCTGCTATGTTCATAAGTCGCTGTACACGCAGTTTCTGGACGCCTGCGTCGCGAAGACGCGCCGGCTGAAAGTCGGCAATGGCATGGATCCCCAAACCGATGTAGGGCCGATGATTCATGAGCGCCAGTTGCGCATGGTGGAAGATCAGGTGGAAGAAGCCAAAGCGCAAGGAGCGCGCGTACTTGCGGGAGGCTTTTGCCTGCCCGAATCGGGCCCGCATTTCTATGCGCCAACGGTGCTCGCGGACGTCACGCACCAGATGCGCATCATGCGCGAAGAAACTTTTGGACCCGTGCTCTCGGTGGCGCCCTTCGCTTCCGAGGAAGAAGCGATTCAACTGGCCAACGATTCCGAATTCGGCTTGGCCGCGAGCGTCTGGACGCGCGACAGGAAACGCGGTGAAGCGGTCGCCCGACGGATTGGCGCGGGCACCGTGATGGTGAATGACACGATCTCGTGCTTCGGGATCAGCGAAGCTCCGCACGGAGGGCTGAAAGCCAGCGGCATCGGGCGCTCTCACGGCCGCTTCGGAATGGAAGAGATGGTGCGCGTGAAGTATCTCGATGTGGACCGGCTGCCGCGCCTGAAGAAACTCTGGTGGTACAGCTACGGGGAGCGACTGACCCGCCAGATGGAAGCCTTCGTCGATCTGCAATTTGCCCGGGGCGGGCGCGTACGCGCGGCCTTGCAGTGCATGGGAGTTTTGAAGTGCCGCAAGCTTTAGCTATGAGCCACGAGCCGGGAAAAGCAGGTCCTTCGCTTCGCTCAGGATGACAAGTCTTAAAGGGAGATGACAAGTCTTAAAGAGAGATGACAAGTCTTAAAGAGAGATGACAAGTCTTAAAGAGAGATGACGAGTCTTAAGGGAGATGACAAGTCTTAAGGGGATAACAACTCTTAAGTGAAATAACGGCTAAATGTCTCACCTTGGTGCGCGGCAAACCATCAAGTAAAATGAACTCCCGAGGCCGTTTTTGGCGGCCCGCCACTCCGTGGGAAAGAGGAGGACTTCTCTTTGGCAGCCGGTGAAACCACCATTCCGCACGCCCTGCAGCAGCTTCCCAATCACAAAGTCAAAATCAAAAAGCCGGGCCAACGCGCCTGCAACGAAAAGAACGAGAAGGGGAAATTCTGCGGCGGCCACCTGAAGCGCTGGTTCTATATGACCGACGCTCTCGAGCAGGAGTGCGGCTGCATCGCAAAGGCCTGGGGCCCGGATGCGGAAGTGTATCGCTGCGAAATTTGCAAGACGCTGTACTTGCCGAATCCCGAAACCGAGCGCGGGGTCAACGTCGCGGGCGAAGGGCAGCTTTCGATATTCGGGCTGACGATTCCAGCGAAGGAAGAGAAGAAGTAGAACAGCCGTCAGCCGTCAGCAAAACCAGGTCGAGCGCAGAAAAAGTTTTGGCCGACGACCGAGGACCGATTACCGACGACGCACCGCCAACGACCAACGACCAAGGACGACCTGACGACCGACGACTGTAATGAATTCCGACCTCATTTACGACTGGAACACGATTCACCCGCAATCGCTGCGGCCTGCCGGATCCGTGTTGCTGAATGATGAGACGCTGCGCGATGGGCTGCAATCGCCCTCGGTGCGCGATCCGCTGGTGCAGGACAAAATCGCTATTCTTCACTTGATGGAATCGTTGGGCATCAACTCCGCCAATCTGGGCTTGCCGGGAGCGGGCCCGCGCGCGGTGGAGCATGTGACTGCTCTGGCTCGTGAGATTGTCGAGCACAAGCTGAAGATTCGCGCCAACTGCGCGGCGCGCACCCACGAAAACGACATTCGGCCCATCGCAGAAATCACGCAGAAAACCGGACTGCCAATCGAAGCCGCAACTTTTATTGGTTCCAGTCCCATCCGGCGTTACACCGAGGGTTGGAGCGACGACTTTCTCCTGCAGACCACCGAGAAAGCGGTGCGCTACGCGGTTTCGCTCGGCCTCACTTCGATGTACGTCACCGAGGACACCACGCGCTGCGATCCTGAAATGGTGAAGAAGCTTTACTCCACAGCAATCAGCTATGGGGCGCGCGCCATCGTCATCTGTGATACGGCAGGGCACGCGACACCCATGGGAGCCTTTGCGCTGGTGCGCTTCGTGCTGGAGCAGGCGGTGAGGCCTTCGGGGGAAAAGATCCGGGTGGATTGGCACGGGCACTGCGACCGCGGGCTGGGAGTTGCCAACGCCATGGCGGCCCTGGTGGCGGGCGCCGATTGCGTGCATGGTTCGGCTCTCGGGGTCGGCGAACGTGTGGGCAACACGCAAATGGATCTGATGCTGGTCAACCTCAAACTCATGGGCATTTCGCCGTGGGCGGGGCAGGACCTCACGCGGCTCAAGGATTATTGCGTGGCGGTGGCTCGCGCTACCGGCATTCCCATCCCTGCCAACTACCCGGTGGTCGGGGAAGACGCTTTCCGCACGGCTACCGGGGTGCATGCCGCCGCCATTGTGAAGGCTTACAAGAAGAACGACGTCGAACTGGCGAACGCGGTGTACTCCGGCGTGCCGTCGCATGTCTTCGGACTCGAGCAGATCATCGACATCGGTCCCATGAGCGGGAAATCGAATGTGCATTACTGGCTGGAGCGCCGCGGAATTGCCGCTACCGACGACGTCGTGGATCGCGTTTACGCCCGGGCGAAACAATCGGACCACACTTTGAGCGAGACCGAAATTTTAGACTGCGTGAAATCGTCACATCACTAGTATCCTGTCCCGCAAATTCGCGGCATAAGTCCTGTTATCCCGACCGGAGCGAAGCGGAGTGGAGGGACCTTGTGTTTTCAACGAATTGTTCTCTTCACTCAGGATTTTCCTTATGTTATTTATTTCTAGGACACCACAAGATGCTTATGGTGGACCGGTCCGGCCCCTGATGATCTTGCGCCAGTCACCAAAGCCCGCGCTTCTTTGACCGCGGCACTACGCTGAGAAGGCATCTACTGGCGCCCGGTTCTGCCCGGAAGATAGCCTTTTCGAGTAACAAATGTCGTGCTCGACCGTAATCGGCGGGACCTCCAAAAGCATACCGGATAGTCCATTGCGCGTTGTAAGATGAGCGAACCAGCTCATGCCTACCAGCTCCCGAGCCGAAGTATCGGATCTCTATCCCACTGTGCAAGAGGAAGTGGCTCGCCTGTCGGCGGCCCCGGAAATCCGCTCTGCGTTCAACTGGTTTCGGGCGCAAGAGCCGCAATTAGCGCATTGGCAAGCGGAAATGGCGCGCATCGCGGCGCCTCCGTTTGGCGAAGGCCCGCGCGGGGCCTGGCTGGCGGAGCGTTTTCGCGAGCTCGGCCTGGATGACGTCCGGATCGACGACGTGGGGAACGTGTTCGGCATTCATCCGGGCTTCGGCAAGCGCTACATCGCGCTCAGCGCACACATCGATACGGTGTTTCCCGCGGGGACGCCGCTCAATATTCGCGAGCAGGGAACCCGCCTGTACGGACCCGGCGTTTCCGATAATGGGGCCGGGGTCACCGCCCTGCTCGGCATTGCAGCTTTGCTGCGCTCGGTTCGCATCCGGCATGCCATGCCATTTGTGTTCATAGGCAATGTGGGCGAAGAGGGGGAAGGCGACCTGCGGGGTATGCGCCATATTTTTGCGACGCCGCGCTGGAAAGATTCGATCGCCTACAGCCTGATTCTGGACGGCGCCGGTTCCGACACCATCGTTGCCGAAGCGCTGGGCAGCCGCCGTTTCGAAATTATTGTGCGCGGGCCGGGCGGTCACTCCTGGAGCGACTTTGGCGCGCCCAATCCGATTGTGATCCTGGCGCGCGCCATCGAGAATTTCTGCCAAACCCCGGTTTGCTCCACGCCCAAGAGCACCTTTAACATCGGCGTAATTCGCGGCGGAACTTCGGTCAACTCCATTCCTGAATCGGCCAGCATGCGAGTCGACCTGCGTTCCACCTCCAGCACCGAACTGGAGCGCCTGGAACGTTCGCTGCGGGTTTCGCTCGATCAGTCGATTGCGGCCGAGCAACAAGCCGCGGACGCGCGCTCTTCCGCCCAGCGCAAGACGCACTCGGTCACCTGCGAAGTGGTGGTGATTGGCGACCGCCCAGCCGGAGAATTAGGTCCAAACGCACGGCTTCTTCAGGTGTTGCGCGCGGTCGATGCGCACCTCGGCAATGTTGCCCAGGTGCAGCGCGCGTCCACAGACGCCAACATTCCCTTGTCTCTGGGAAGGGAAGCGGTTGCGATTGGAGGCGGAGGCTCTGGAGGCGGTGCTCATACTCTGCAGGAGTGGTTCGACTGCAGCGGGCGCGAACTTGGATTGAAGAGAATTTTGCTGAGTTTACTCGTGCTGGCAGGAGTCGGGGAATGAACCTGCGAACAGCGCTCCTGCTGTCGCTCACCATGTTTAGCGCGCAAGCCCAGGATCAGCCCGCCATGCCGAAAGCGGATGTCATCTTCCTTCACGGCAATGTCTATACCGGGGTGATGGAAGTCTCCGCGTTCAAATCGATCAAGCGCGCGCAAGCGATCGCGGTTCGCGGGGATCGTATCGAAGCGGTAGGAGAAAACGGCGAGATCCTGAAGCTCAAGGGGCCTTCCACCCAGGTCATTGATCTGGGCGGAAAGTTCATCATGCCGGGCTTCAACGATGCGCACGCTCACCTTTCCGAAGGCGGCAAGCAGCGCCTGAACGTGAACCTGGTCGGGGTGAAATCACTGGACGAATTTCGCGAGCGCATTCGCGCCAAGGTGGAAAGCGCGGCTCCCGGAGAGTGGATCCTGGGCGGCGGCTGGGATGAGAACCTGTGGCCAGTGAAAACCGTTCCTACCCGCTGGGATGTGGACGAAGTTTCTGGAGACCACCCGATTTTTCTGGAGCGCGTGGACGAGCACATCGCGGTAGCGAATACGCGCGCACTGCAGCTAGCCAGCATCACCATCGCCAGCCGCGACCCCAAGGGCGGCAAAATCGACCGCGACTCGAATAGCCAGCCGAACGGTATTCTGCGCGAGACCGCGCGCGCCGCCGTGGTCCATGCCATCCCCGAGCCCACGCATGACCAGCGTCGCCAGGGTATGGAATCCGCTCTGGCAGAGGCCGCGCGATGGGGGGTCACGTCGGTACAGGACAATTCGCAAAGCTGGGAAGATTTCAAAATCCTCGAAGAGATTGAAAAAGACGGCAAGCTTACGGCCCGCATCTCGGAATGGCTGCCCTTTAACGATTCGCTGGAGCAACTCGAAACGAAACGCAAAGAGCATTCCCAGTCGGACCCCATGCTGCGCACCGGCATGCTGAAGGGCTTCATGGACGGATCGCTGGGCTCGCACACGGCTGCGCTGCTTGAACCGTATGCTGACGATCCCAAGAACTCCGGTTTACCGCAATACGATGCGGCCAAGCTGAAGGACATGGCTCGGGAGCGCGCTCTGGCGGGCTACCAGCTTGGTTTTCACGCGATTGGCGACAAGGGCGCACAAATGGCTCTGGATGCGTTTGCCGAAGCGCAAAGGACCGCAAAGGAACAGAAAATCAAAGCCGCCAATGGAGGCGAGGATTATCGTCTGCGCATCGAACACGCGCAGGTCGTCACGCCACTTGAGATTGTCAAGTTCCGCGATTTGAAAGTCGTCGCCTCGATGCAGCCTTCCCATGTTCTAAGCGACATGAAGTGGGCCGAGGCGCGTCTCGGCGAGAAGCGTGCCGCTCATTCGTACGCATGGAACGAATTCCTGAAGCGCGGTGTGACCCTGGCCTTCGGCACGGATTATCCGGTCGAACCGATCACCCCGTTTCGCGGTTTGTACGCCGCAATCACGCGAAGAAGCGAAGACGGGAAGCAGGAATATTTTCCGGACCAGAGGATCACGATGGATCAGGCGATCGCCGCCTATACGACGGGCTCAGCTTTCGCGGAATTCGAGGAGAAGCAGAAGGGGCAGATCGTGCCAGGTATGTTCGCCGACTTCGTCGTACTCGATCGCGACCTCACAGCCGTAAGCCCGCAAAAGCTGCTGGAAACGAAGGTCCTGCGTACCGTGGTGGGCGGCAAGACGGTTTACGAAGCCAAGTAGGGCGGTGGGGGTTTGGATTTTGGTGATTAGAGCTTGGTTTTGGCATTTAGCCTTTAGCACTTAGCCTTTAGCACTCTTCGCGTCCTCTGCGGATGTTCTCGGCGTTTCTCTGCAGTTAAAGGGTTTTCGTTCTTGGGCCTGGCCCGTGTTGCTTTGCTCGCTTCGCGGCTCAGCCTTTACTTTGTCGCGGTCTTCGTGCGAAAAGTCTTAAACCGCCGAGGACGCGGAGAACGTCCACAGAGGACGCGGAGGTTTAGGGGCGCCTTGGGAGTAAAGACTAGAAAGCTAAACCCAAGGGCTAAGGGATAAAGGCTAAAAGCTACGGACTAAGGGCTAACGGCTAATGGCTACCACCATCCGCCAGCTACCCTCCGCACTACCCGCGGTTGCTACACTGCTTTCATGGACTGGCGCGAGCGGGAGCGTCTTTTCTATTGGGGCTCAGCCCTGGCGATCGGACCGGCCTTGGTTTTTCTACCGGCGTTCGTTGTTTTGGTGTTTCAGCCCAGAGTTCGACACGCGACGCTGTGGGCAATCTTGCTGTTCCCGGTGCTGGCGATTGCCGAGTTCGTTGGCGTATTCAAGCTGGTGAGAGGCTGTGTGGCGCTGCCGTTTACCCTGCTGACCGCCTTCTCCTACGGAGCGTTATTCGTCCTGCTCATTATCGCGACCTACACCGGTGTGTTCCTGGTCGCTCTGGCCGAACGCATGTGAAGAAGAACTCCGGCGGGAGGGTCGAAAAATCCGGCGGCAAGTAAAACGCTTTGCCGGTCCCCGGCGTCTAACCAGCAAGCCTAAGCTACCGGGCCGCATGCTGCCCGAAATCATGGAACAGGTATAATTTAGCGGGTCACGAGTTTCCCGGAGGACGTAACACTATGGAACCGCGCGCAAGCGCTTTTTGGGCGAGTCTGAAGGCCAATCGCTGGATTTACACCCTCAGTATTTTGACGACTTTGGCGGTCGGCATCCTGATCGGCTCCGTGGTGTCGTACGGAGTGAAGGGCAAAGAGGGGCAAAAGACTTCCGACGCTTCGCAATTGAGCGTGCCGGCGCCCCAGCAACTTTCCAACACTTTTTCGCAGATTGCCAAGCAGCTCGAACCCGCCGTTGTCAACATCAATACCGAGTCCACCATCAAGAATCCCCACAAACAGCAGCGCCGCGGCGTCCGCCCGCCCGATGATGAAGACAATGGGCCTGGCG
>QIAI01000585.1 GCA_003224995.1 Acidobacteriota bacterium | reverse complement strand
GGACGGCGCCTTTGGGATAGGCCGTCGCGTATTTGATGGCTTCGAACGACTGCAGGGCCGAGGTCGGCAGGTCGCAAAAGATGCGGTCCGAACGCATTTTGCAGGTAAGGCAGCTTTCGATGATGTCGAGTCCGTATGGTGAGAGCACAAATCCCCCCTGTGACGGTGTTCCCGCGCACTCCCGGCGGGCGATCAGGGCTCGAAGGCGTCGCCTCGGGCGGGGCGTGGGCCGCTCGCAACCGGACCGCTGTGACCGGCGTCACGTCATCAGTGTCCACTTGTCCATAACCCTATGCGGTGACTGCTGGCACAATGGTATGTGATACGCCTCACAGGGCATTATTTCTTCGCAGTTTTGCTTGGCTTTGTACACCGTTTCAGGGCATACTAGGCGTCGAATGCCCTTCCCCGAGCGCATCGCAGGAAGGTGGGCCGCATGTTAGAGCAACTAGAGCGCCAGGAAACCCGGGAACAGCTGGCAGTCCCACAGTTGGAAATCGCTCCTCCCTTGCCAGTCGTCGAAAACGACCAGCGGCAGCGGCGGAGAATGGTGATCGCCCTCCTGATGCTGTTGGTGGCGCTGGCCCTGGTACTCGTCAAGGATCGGGATTTCTGGTTTCCCGCGGCCGAAGTAGCTGATTCCGAAGAGGTTGACGATTCCGCGCCGACAGCTCCTCCGGCGGATGCCTCCGCCGGTCCAGCAGCGATCGTGGCAAATCCCACGGCTCCCGTGGCGCGTAAAAGAAGCCGTCCCACTCCGCCGCCTTCCACTAAATCCATCGTTCCCGAAGCGGCCGCAAGCACGTTCGTTCCAGCGGCGCGCGCTGCCTTACCTCCCCTGCGGGTAGAAGTGGTGGCCGGGAACCGGCCCCAGAGCATGGCTCCAGGCAGTCCTTCGGTTGCAGTGGAATTGCGCAATGGCGCCAGCGGCCGGGCTTCATCCCAGCCCATGGCAGGCAGCGAGACGGCCAGCGCAAGCGTTCCGGTAACCAACGCCGGGGAGCGCGTGCAGATGTCAGGGGACGCAAATCAGACCTTGTCACGCTCGGTGCGGCCGGAGTACCCGCTGCTGGCGCGACAGATGAAGGTGCAAGGCCGGGTAGAGTTGGACGCACAAATCGGTAAAGACGGTGGCGTGCAGACCCTGCAAGTGGTGGGTGGGCCAGCCATTTTGGCCGACGCCGCCCGGGAAGCCGTCAAGCAGTGGCGCTTCAAGCCCTACATGCAGAACGGCCAGCCGGTTGAAACGCAAGTACCGATTACCGTGAACTTCACGATCCAGACCAAGTAAATTGTTTTCTGAGTAGAAAAGGCGGTGCTTTTGAGCACCGCCTTTTTCATTTTGGAATCGAAAATTGAGTTCGCGAGAATAACGCAAAAATTAAAGAGCGCCGGACTCTCGCGAGTCACAGGCGCCCGGGCAGCCCTCCCCCAGAACTGCTCGCGAAAAAAATAAATCCGGGCCGAGGGGTTGCAAATAGCACTTCCGTGCCACTTCACCCCCCACTATCGTGCTATCCCGAAAGCCTTTGTGGACGCGGGTTTTGCCACGGATAAGCGATTCGAAGCAGAAAAAATCCACAAGCAGTGGCCTGAGATCAAAAATGATCAGCAGACCATGACGCGACCGGAACCCGATGCGGCCGACACGAATTCCTCAATACGATCTTCTCCGGTCTCGAACTTCTCCCCGCAGATCGAGAACAAGTACGCCTTGGGACAAACCCCGAAGAGCTCCGCCGCCAACGCTAGCAGGACCGCTGGCGAAAGGTCATGCGTGAAGGAGGTCGGACCGGATTGGGAGAAGATCTCTTCGCAGCGCAGCTCTCCCGGTATTCCCTTGCGGGAACAATCAATGAAAAGCACCAACTCCGCGAAGCTGGCGGTCTCCGCCAGATCGGGAGTCAATTGATGACAGGGAATCACGTGAACGTCGGGCGAGGCATTGGCGCGAAACAACTGCACCGCGACCTGCCAACCTAGACCATCATCCGCGCGTAGCGGATTGCCGTACCCTAGTACCAGAATTCGTGCCATGACTCACCTCCGGTCGGGCCTTCGCAGTTCGTCGACCATGTCACCCGCCGCATTGAACAGCTGAATAACCAGCGGCATTTCCCCGACGGCATGTGTAGAACAACTGAGGCACGGGTCATACGTGCGGATGACCGCTTCCACGCGGTTGAGCATGCCGGGCGTAAGGCGATCCCCATGCACAAAATGCTTGGCAACCTGCAGAACTGCACGGTTCATCGCCATGTTGTTGTGCCCGGTGGCAATGATGAGATTCACCCACCGGATCAGACCCTGCTCGTCAATTTTGTAATGATGAAAGAGCGTGCCGCGCGGCGCTTCGCAGCAGCCGACTCCCTCCAAACTGTTGGGGCCGGCAATGGCGCGCACCTGCTTCGAAAGAATCTCGGGATCGGTGAGCAACTGCTCCAGCCGCTCCACGCAATACAGGATTTCGATCAGCCGGGCATGATGGTAGTGGAAAGAGCTGAGCACGGCGGTGCGCTGTAGTTCGTGGAACTCGGCAAGTTCCTGATCCGCGCGAGGTGTGCCGCAGCGGTCCGCCACGTTCAACCGAGCCAGCGGACCGACCCGATAGATCCCCTGAGGATAACCGGCCTGGCTGTAATAAGGAGACTTCAAGTAGGTCCACGACTCCACCTTTTCGCCGATGTATTCCGGGTAGTCCGCCGGATCGAGTCCGTTGGCCACCACCTCACCCGCCGAGTTCACGATGCGAATGCCGCCATCGTAAAAGGTCAAGCCGCCATTCTTTTTCACGATCCCCATGAACATGGTGGGAAAGGTTCCGAAGCTGACGATCTCCTCCCGAAAATTTTCCATTACGCTCTTGAACCAATCGAGCGTGCGCTCCGCGATACCCAACGCTTCAGGAATTCCCGACAGAATCGCATCCCGGTTCAGTTCGCTGAGCGGTTCGCTCACGCCGCCGGGCACTATCCACGCAGGGTGAATTCGCTTGCCACCCAGCCGCTCAATAATCTGCTGGCCAAACTGCCGCAGCCGAATGCCATCGCGTGCCAGTTCAGGCTTCTTCTCCAACACTCCAAAGAGATTCGCCTTAGCAGAATCCGCGTCCATACCCAGCAGCAGATCGGGCGCCGCTAGATAAAAGAAGCTGAGCGCGTGGGACTGCACCACTTGCGCCAAGCCGAAAATGCGCCGCAACTTATCCGCAGTCGGGGGAATGCGCACCGCCAGCAAGGCGTCGCAGGCCTTGGCCGAGGCAATCAGGTGGCTGACCGGGCAGATACCGCAGATACGCGCCATCAGCGCCGGCATCTCGGAGAAGGGGCGCCCTTCGCTAAACTTCTCGAACCCTCGAAATTGCGTGACGTGGAAGCGAGCGTCTTCCACTCGTCCGTCGGCATTGAGATGCAGGGTGATCTTGCCATGCCCCTCAATGCGCGTGACCGGGTCGATCACGATACTCTTACTCACGGCAGTTTCCACGGGCTACGCTCCAAAACGCGTTCTTGAACTCAGTTCGGGCTGACGGCCTTCCAGCAGTTCCGTAAGAACAAACAGAATGACGGCAGCCGCGGGCGGGCAACCCGGCACGAATACATCGACCGGCACCACTTCGTGGACGGGCCGGGCACGTTCTAATAATTTCGGGACATCCTGGTGGGGCACTCCCGCGTCCAGGGTTGCGTTCTCGCGATACGCCCGATCACAGATTGCCTCCACGCCGAAAGGATTGCGCATCGCGGGTACGTTTGCACTCACCGCGCAGTCCCCCAGCGAAACCAGGGTTTTGCTGTGCTCTCGCACGATCTGGATCTTGTGCAAGTCACCTTCACTGCTGACCGCGCCTTCCACCAGCGCGATATCGACTTGCTCGGGAAAGTTCTTCTCGTCCACCAGCGGGCTGTAGACCAGATCGACCTTTTCCGCCAGTGAGATCAGCGCTTCATCAATGTCAAGAAACGACATATGACAACCCGAACAACAATCGAGCCATACAGTGGCGAGCCGGACCTTGTTCACTCGCGCTCCTCTCGCATCAAGGTCAGGTAAGGCAGGAATTGCCGTCGTTTCAGCATCTCCGCCACTGACCTTCCCTTTTCAAACAGTGCCCCGGTGGGACACACGTGCACACACTTGCCGCAACCCGTGCAGGTCTCCGACGAACCCCAGGGCTGGTTCAGGTC
>QIAI01000084.1 GCA_003224995.1 Acidobacteriota bacterium | reverse complement strand
AGAATGCTTAGGCCTGCGCTCATCGCCTTCGCCCCAAGCCTGCGTTGCCGGTCATGCGGCCCGCCTTGGCAACGACGCCAACACCGGTGCATGCAGCATGTCGGCCACTTCTTCGGGATTTCGGAAGGCTGGGTCCAGGTAATCCACCGTGAACGCCAGCAGGATGCTGGCTACTCCCGCGACAAATATCCCGGTGAGCATGACGGTTAGAGGGGAACGTTTCGGCAAAGCCGGTGCCACCGGGGGCTCCGACAAGATCACGTTTACAATCCCGCGCTCATCCAGGGCGTCTCCGATGCGGGCTTCTTCGGTCTTCCTTGCGTACAGCAGATAACTTTCTTCTGCTGTTTTCATGCTGCGCAGCAAGTCCTGCTGTTGAATGGCGGCTTGCCCAAGCTGGTGCGCTTCCCCACGCGCTCGCGATCGCTCCGCGGCGATGCCATCTTTCCGCGCCCGCAGCGACGTCAACTCGACCCTCGCCTTTTCAAGCTCCGCCTTGGCCCATTCGTAATTTGGATCTTTATCCGTGGTTTCCTCGTGGACCGGAGACAGTCGCTCCGCCGCAATGGCCGTCTTGGTCTGATCGATCTCCTCCTGTACCTCCTCCACCAGTCGATATCCAGGTTCAAACTTCATCAGCAGGGCCGTTCGTTTGAGTTCGAGTTCCAGCAACTTTGCTTGGAGAGTTCCCCGCAATTCGGCATTGTCCGAGGTGCGGATTACAGACGTGCTTCGTTGCGGGAATGCGTCCAAGCTGTCTTCCAAGGCTGCTACCCTGCGAGATGTTTCTGCGATGGCGACATGGACTTTCTGGAAGCTGTTCTCGATGTCTCCAGCTCGTTGCAGAGCAAGATCTCTTTCCAGGACAGCGGAAACCACTCCGTCTCGTGAAAAATCCAACAGTTGCGATTCTGCTTCATCGAGATTGCGCCGGGAACGCTTGGCCTGCTGCTCGAAGAAAGGAAATTCTTCGGACGACCTGCGAACCTCCTTATGTTTTTCCAGATACAGCTTGGCCACGCTATTCAATACACGCGACGACAAAGCCGGATCCGCCGTCTCATAACTCACCGCAATCAGATTTGTCTTGTGGATGGGTTCCACCTGAAGGTGGTCGGCAAGCCTGCGTACGGCACGAGCGATACGGACTTCCGCGCCTTCCTTGGCGAGATGAAGTTTCTGTCTCAGCCCGGCAACCGCGAGCCCGTTTTGCTCCACCACCTGCCGCAGCAAGCCCTGGTCTCGTAAGAGTTCGACTTCGGAGTTCACTTCTTCTTCACTAATGTCGGGACGCGTGAACTCGATGGGGGAGTTTCGTTCAGGACTTACAACCGGGTCCACGCGTCCGCGACGCAATAAAAGTTTCATGTGCGCCTGATAAGGAGGCGCCCAAAAAGCGTAAACCGAAGTAAGTGCCGCCAGTACGACAAACGTCCACAGGGCAAGCTGTCGCTGCCGGAACAAGACTGCCAGTAGATCCCGCACAGTGGGGGAGGGCGGATCGTGACGTCCCGTTCGACTTGTAAGCTCATCTGACATAAGCAGTCGACGCCGGTCACGTTTTCCGGTAACCGGGTCGATCAGAACGTGGGTGAGTTTGTGTACATTCCCATACTGGTGTTGGGCACGAACCGCATCACCTTGGAGAGCGTGCTGCGCGGCACAAACAGGTAATCTCCTGCTTGTAGAACGGGATCCTCCCGCAGGTCGCGGTGTTTCAGCATTGCCTTCACATTCAACACCCGCGTTTCCATGAAGCTGGGTGACACGCGACGAAATAGAACGACCTGTGAATGTTTGGATTGTTGGGTGAGTCCGCCGGCGATGGCAAGTGCCGCCGTGATGGTGGTGGTACCGCGCAACTCGTATTTCCCGGGTCGCGCTACCTCGCCGCTGGCAATAAAATAAGGACGGTCAAACTCCTTGAGATTGACCGTCACTTGGGGTTCATGAAGCAGTTTCGAATAAGCAGTTTGAATGGCTGCTTCCAATTGCTGACTGGTTAAGTCCTCGGCCAACAGATGGCCTGCATCCTTGAGTGTGATGTAGCCATCGGGTTGGACCGTGACGGTTTGGTTGTATTCCGAGGCGAAGGCAAAGCTCACCTCCACCACATCGCTCTTGCTGAGCCGATAAAGCGGACGGCGTTCCCTTCCGAGCTCTGGGTTTCCCGTGCCGCCCGCTCTATCGGGTTGAGAGATCGCCCGCCCAACGCTCTCCGTTAGATTCTTTCCCGGAGATACAGGCTCCTCTTGAACCCCCCGGTTCGGTCCTGATTCCTGGGCTTTCACGATCTTGGACCCTGGTAGTAGCAGTACAGCAGCTAAAACCGCGAGCTCGTAAAAGGAAGAACGCTTCATTGGTCCGCACGCTGTTTTTTCTGCCGTACGCTTGCACGCTAAGCGCCTGCGCTGAAACCGGCAAGACATAGGACGTGTGATGCACTGTAGTAGGTGCGATTCAAGTTGCATCGTCTTGCTACTTCTGTGATGCAAGTCTGCACATCGCGAGCGTTTGTACGTTATGCGCCTGGAAAAAGTGGTCCTGGTTACAAGCCATCTGCCGACAGGCTTGTCTACCCACGCAGGGTCTACGTTCGTGGACTTGTAACTTCACTCTTAATCGAAATGTTTGTTTAATGCAGAAAGGGTGGACAGAACTAACACCGCCCTCTACAGTGGCTTGCCTCGCCAGCTCGCTTCCGGTACGCCGGTGAGTGGGCGCCACAGCACCTGCATTTTGCACAGTCCCTGTGCTCTGGTCCGATGTGGGAACCATCACCTAAATCAGTGATTGTTGAACATGACTTGCCCCGTCCTGCTTCTTACAATCACTTCACCGTTAAACCGTATGCGCGCCATGACAGCCAAACAGAATCGTCCGCCGATCCGTGTTCTGGTCGCAGCCTCCGGCCAGATGCAACTGCAATTGCTCACCAGCGCCCTGCGTCGCCGTCCCGAATTCCAGGTGACCTCGTGTCCCTTGGAGGCCGACCTAATCTTGTCCGCATTGGAAACCAGCCAGGCACAAGTGCTCCTGCTGGATGTGATTACGGCTTGAATCCATCGACCGCGAGCTGGTCATCAATGCATTTCGTTCGGGTGGGCGCGGGCTGTTTTGTTTCGCGATTTCTCCCTTTCGGGCGCTCTGCAGATGCATTCAGGTCGTGCACCGCGGCCAAATCTGGGCCACTGCAGAGCAACTGGACTATTTGATCGATCTGGTTGCGCAAGTGCCTTCCTTGCGGGTGGTGAATGCCAACGGAGATACCCTGGTGACACCGCGGGAAGAGCAAGTGGTAGCTCTAGTGGCAGAAGGTCTTTCCAATCGCGAGGTCGCGCGAGAACTAGGCTTGAGCGAGCACACCGTGAAGAAATATCTTTTTCGCATTTTCGACAAACTCGGCATTTCCACTCGGGTTGAACTCGTTCTCTACGCTGTCAATCATGGCGATCATCGCGCGGCCGAATGGCTGCCGGGGGGGAGTGCCTGACCTCCCCAACCTCATATTTTCACTCGCAAACTGTGCGACCGTATGTCTACAATGGACCCGGCCTCGTGGTCGGCCCATCACACTAAATTGCCAATCTCATCGAATGCTTCCCGTCGTTGGACGGTCCTTGCCGCCGGGTTCCTTCTCTTCGCGATTGCCTTGGTGGTGATTTATACCGGCAGCACAGCCTTCCACAGTCCACTCGCTGCGGTGGTGCTCGCCGCCATCGGATTGGCCATTGGCGCGCTGTTCGCCGGCCCCTTACGGCTGAGTGCGGGACTCTATCAAGTCTCCGCTCTCGGGGCGGTTGGATGTTTCGGAATCAGCAGCCTGATTATGCTGGATGGGATGCGCAAGAACCGCGTCGCGCCCAAGTAGTTGGCAGGTCCCGGTGTCCTGACCGGAATGAAAGCCGGCTAGCGGAATTCGAACGCGAGGTTTGTTTCCACTTCCACGGCTTGTCCATTCTGTCGATACGGTTCAAACTTCCACCACTGCACCGCATCCATGGCAGCCCGGCTCAGCACGTCCGGACCACTCACCGGACGAAGGCTCACCACGGAACCATCCCGCCCGACCACGGCCTGCAGCGTGGCAACTCCTGTTCCTTTCACCCCATGCGGATCGACCCTGTGGACTAAACGCCGTATCATAACGTCAGAAGGCACCGTCACGGTTGGCTGTACGGCTTCTACCGCGTGACCTGGCAACCGGGACTCCAGTTCCTGCCAGCCTTGCTCCCACTGCCACCATCCCACTCCGCAAGCTACGATCATCGATGCAGCCAGCAGCATGAAAATTTTTCGCCTCAAATAGGCAGGCGTTCCGGTTTGCTTGCTGCCGGAACGGTCCGTAATAAACTTCGGCGCGGCGACTGGAACTCGGGTCTGTTCTCGGACAGAACTCGTCCTTCTGGTTTCTCTTTGCGGAACGGCCGTCTCCGCACTTGCCAGCGCCCAGGCTTCGAGCATCGTGCGCTGTTCAGCGGAAATGGCTAAGAACTGCAGCCCGCAACGCAGACGTTCCTGATAGCAAACCCGTGCCTTGGCCAGCACAGAACCTGCCTGCGGCAGTTGGAACTCCACCCCCACCAGTTCTCCGGGATATACCTCGCCGGCCAGTACTGCGCCGACGCCGCCGCCACATACGTCGATGGCGCGTCCGGGCAACGCGTCGGGCACTCCGGAGCGCAGCACGGTGACATTCACTGGCACCGCCAAGCGCCGCCGAGGCGCTATGCGCCGGCCCACGGGCGGACGATTTTGCTGCAAAGTCTGCGGATTTCGGACGGCGATGGTGCTCATATTCCGGCCCCTCCCGCGTGGGTGGACACGTACACGTGCATCTCGGCCAGACGCGACAAAATGGCTATTTAGAGGGTTGTTGCACGCGAGTATATCACTCGGAGACTGGCGCGCCCAGAATTGCAAAGGGCCAGAAGGGCAGGATAGGTATCGAAAGTAGCAAGACCCTTGTCCGGAAGGACGTGCACCGCACTTCACGAGTCAAAGATGTAAAGTCTTGAGTGCGCTGCCGGTCACTGCTCGCTTTGGATCGAGAAAATCAATGGACCGAAAAGCGTAGCTCTGGGCAGAGCTGTTCTTCCTCAGGACAGTTGAGCGAAAGCTGCCGACTCACGCCTACCGCGAGTTCTCGCCTTCCTTGTACATGTACTTAATCGCAGGTTTGTAAATGATGAGGTTGGCCTGTGAGTTACGGTTCACCTTCAGGCAGTGTTTGTCATACCACTCGATGACGCCATGAATTTCTTCCCCGTCGCGGAGCACGATGACCATGGGGGTCTTGCCCTGCATCTGTTTCTGGTAATAAAAGTTCTCGGCGTTGGTGGTCTCGGGAGGAGGAAGTTTCTTGCCCCCACCAGCGGGGCGCTCACGTCGTTCCATGGCAGCCTGTGTGTGGTTGGAATTGTGATCATTGCGGTTGAGGGAAGGACGGATGAGCTTGCGATTCGCAAAACCTTCCTGCTCGACTGGACGTTCCGTTGGCATGGACTCGATGACATCCTTCATGGCACCCCCTAGCACACGCATTGCGGCACCGACCACAACATCCCGCTGCTGTACATGTGGAAATGGGCGTGAACTTTGCAGTTACCGTAGCACAGGACGACTGAACTAGACAATGCTTAAGTAGTACAACGCCAATGACTTTGGTAGCTTCGCAGTCTATTTTGGCCTATCTTCTGAAGTTCTGCCCGGCATCTTTGGAATTTTCCACGAAATTGCCAGCGCTTTGTTCTAGTGTCCTGTCCCGCAATTCGCGCCATAAGTCTGTCATCCCGACCGGAGGGAACCGGAGTGGAGGAAACTTGTGTTTTAAATCTGTCATCCCGACCGGAGCGAAGCGGAGTGGAGGGACCTTGTGTTTTAAATTTTCATCCCGACCGGAGCGAAGCGGAGTGGAGGGACCTTATGCTTTAAATTTGTCATCCCGACCGGAGCGAAGCGGAGTGGAGGGACCTTATGTTTTTAATTTGTCATCCCGACCGGAGCGAAGCGAGTGGAGGGACCTTGTGTTTTAAATCTGTCATCCCGACCGGAGCGAAGCGAGTGGAGGGACCTTATGTTTTAAATTTGTCATCCCGACCGGAGCGAAGCGGAGTGGAGGGACCTTGTGTTTTCAATTTGTCATCCCGACCGGAGCGAAGCGGAGCGGAGGGACCTTGTGTTTTCAACGACCGGCTCTCTTCACTCAGGATTTTCGTTATGCATTTATTTCTGGGACATCACACCAGAAAAGCTCAGAAAATCCGGCTGAAGGCTCACAACGATGGAGCGACGGACGTCCCCGGCCGTCGAACTGCGTCGGCGATCAACTCTTTTCCAACGCCGTCGCAAACGCGTCCAGCGATAGCGAGCGCAGCAGATTTCGACGCATCCCGCGTTCCACGTCCGCCAGGCGCTCAGCCGCATAAGTGATCCATTCAAAATCGGTAGCGGCCGCCATTTTCTGAAGCTCACCTATGACGTCGGTGTTATGGACCAGCTCCGGCGAGTCCGAATTTAGGAACATCAGATCCTGCAGCAGAGAGTAGAGGGTCCTTAGCAGCTGATCTGTCTTCTCGCGTCCTTCCGCTCCCGGCCGGTAAGTCTCCGTAACTTTAAAAAGTTCACTGTGATCTCCGGTTCGAAGAGCGGAATTCAGGATAGTCAAGGCGTTGCTGCGCGCCGCGGTGTACTTGGCAAGATCGAAGCTGCGCGCTCGCCCCACTGCTCCTTCGCAAAGCCGGGCCACCAGGGCGCGCTGTTTCGCGTTCCACTCCGGATGTTGCGCGACAAGATCACGCTCAATGTCTTCCGCAGGCAATGCGCCGAGGGTGAACGTCATCGCGCGTGAGCGGATGGTGGGCAGCAACTCGCCGGCATTGTCCGTCAGCAAGAAAATGGTCGCAAATTCCGGCGGCTCCTCTAAAACTTTTAGCAGAGAATTTGCTGCCTCTTTCATGAAACTCGAGTCGGTAAAAATGAAAACCCGCTCCTTTGCTTCGCCGGGCCGGAAGTAAATGGTCTCGATGACCCGCCGCACCTGGTCCACCTTGATCATCATCTGCGGTGGATCGGGCGGAATTACCAGCACGTCGGGATGCGTCTGCACCATGATGCGGGTTTCTTTCTTGTCCGTCTCGCGCAGATTATCGCGCGCTTCCACGGCCTCCACGAAACGAGCGCTCAGATCTTGCGCCTGCGAGATGCGCATGCAGTTGGAGCACTGATCGCAAAAATCTGGTAGCCCCTCATGTGGAGGATTCAGGCAGTTCATCGCTTTCGCCAGCATCAGCGCGAGAGTGTATTTCCCGGCTCCCGTCGGCCCAGCAAGAATCATGGCGTGCGGGAAGTGTTTCCGCGCCAGCATGTCGCGCAGCCGTTGCACGATCTCCGCATTGCCGTGAAAGTCGGAAAAAGACATGCTCAAAATCTATCATGGGATAAAGGCTGCTCGCCCGTTGTCCTGCAGCCCGCAAACCTGTTTTCACTCGAAGGACTGCGCGACTATGGTCGAGCCGTAGTCTGGAATTCCCATGGCTCTTCTCTAGTGTCCTGTCCCGCAAATTCGCGCTTTAAATCTGTCATTTCCACCGGAGCGAAGCGGAGTGGAGGGACCTTGTGTTTTCAAACGACCGGTTCTCTTTACTCAGGATTTCCCTTTTGCTATTTTCTTCTGGGGCGTTAGATTAGCTTCCTTCACACAAGTGCTGATCGCCTGGTCACTCCACTCGAGTACCTTTTTAGCTGCCACTTCTCAGGCGAAGTTTTCGGATCACCACATCCATCACTTTTGTGTGCGTCTGCGACGGCGTGCCGCGCGCGTCGATGACTGCCACTCGACTCGGCTCCCGCCGCGCGATCGTCAGATACCCATGGCGCACCCGCCCAAAAAAGGCGCGGTTTTCCTGCTCAAAGCGGTTTTCGTCTTTATGGGAAGTTCCGGGCTTGGAGGTTTTGGCCAGATTGCGCCGGCGAGCGCGCTCCACGCTGGTTCGCAGATCGGAATCCATCAAGAGAGTGAGATCGGGCTGCAGGTCATCACATAAAATGCGATGGAGTTCCAGTACAGGCTTGCTGCCCAACTTCCTCCCGCTCCCCTGATAGGCCTCGGTGGAGTCCGTGAACCGGTCACACAAGACGATCTTGCCCTGGCTCAATGCGGGCAAAATCACTTCCTGAATATGCTGCGCCCGGGAGGCGAACATCAGCGCCATTTCCGCCATCGAGGCCAGACCGGTTGTCCCCGAATGGAGAATGACCTGCCGGATCTTCTCGCCCGTCTCCGTTCCGCCGGGTTCTCGAGTGACCACGACCGCCTGGCCGCGGGCGCGCAGCGCCTTCGCCAACTTCTCGATTTGCGTGCTCTTGCCGGTGCCGTCAAGACCTTCGAAGGTAATGAATTTGCCGCGATGCGAGGTGGACACCGACCGATGATAAAACACGTCAACCCGAAGCGGTAAGACTTCGGGCGCAATGCCTAAATTTGCACCAAATGCATGAGAGCCGAAACGGGAAACTCGAAACCTTCGCTTCTACCGCTGCTCTCGCTCCACCCACTTCGGCACATAGGGCACCACGAAGCTCTGCAAGCGGTCCAGCAACCGGGCGGGATCGTCATCTACCAACAGAAGTTCCCGGTGTTCGGCGCGGATGAACCCGTCTTCCGCTGCCCGATCCGCCAGCGCCAGCAGCGCATCGTAGTACCCCTCAACGTTCAGGAACGAGCACGCCTTTTTTTGCAATCCCAACTGCGACCAGGTTAACGCCTCGCAAAATTCATCCCAGGTCCCGAACCCGCCGGGCAAAGTCAGGAACGCTTCTGCCAGATCCGCCATAAGCGCTTTGCGCTCGTGCATGGTTCCGACCACGTGCATCTCCGACAAACCAACGTGCGCGATTTCTTTTTCTGCCAGGGCGTGAGGAATGACCCCAATCACCTGCCCACCGCCTGCCAGGCACGCATCCGCCAGGGCTCCCATGAGCCCGACATTGCCTCCGCCGTATACCAGGGTGATCGCCCGCTCTGCCAGCAATTCCCCGACGCGTTGGGCTGCTTGGCGATAGGCCGGACGCCGTCCATAGTTGGCTCCACAAAAAACGCAAAGGGCACGGATCACCATCCGATTGTAACGGCTCACCTCGTGGCTGGCTGATGATCCTCGACATGCACAACAGCGCCACCCGTTTTGATGCGCAGCAGCGGGCTGATATATTCATCGCTTCGCCCGGCGCAAGGCCGAGCCTTGCTTGAACTCACAAGGAGCCTGCTGGATGTCCTCTTTCCGAGGTCGTGTTGTGTCTGGACTGTTCATCATTCTGCTTGCATTGCCCGTTTTCGCATCCTCCGGCCCCACCGTTTCTCTCGCAGTCGACGCCACCGAAGCGCCGCGCAAGATCATTCACGCCAAGCTGCGGATTCCTGCCACCCCAGGCACGCTGACCCTTTACTACCCCAAGTGGATTCCTGGCGAACACGCCCCCGATGGCCCGGTCGTCGATCTCACCGGATTGAAGTTCTTCGCGAGCGGAAAGCCCCTGAAATGGCGTCGCGATCTTTTGGATGGCTGGACCATCAATGTCGAAATTCCGAGCGGAGAGAATGAAGTGTTGGCCGATCTCGATTATCTCGAGCCCGCTATGCTGGTCGGCGGCTTCTCCGCAGGCTCCTCCGCCACGGAAAAACTGCTCATTCTCAGCTGGAACCAGGTCCTGCTCTATCCCAAGGGATGGAAAAGCGACGACATCACTTTTTCCGCGAGCATTCGGATTCCGGAGGGCTGGAAGTATGCGACCTCGCTTCCGGTCAGCAACGCCAACGGGAATGACCTGCATTTCACGCCAGTGTCGCTCACCATGCTCGTCGATTCGCCCGTGCTCACTGGCCAGTATCTGAAGGCCGTGCCCCTCACATCGCAAGAACCGTCAGCGGAACTCGACGTCGCCGCAGACAGCGCGGCCGCCCTCGAACCTCCCCAGGAAGTTTGGGACCGTTTCAAGAACCTGGTTGCGCAGGCGAGCGCCCTGTTCGGAGCGCAGCACTATCGCCATTATCACTTCCTCTATACGCTGAGCGATCACGTCTCGCATTTCGGTCTCGAGCATCACGAGTCCGACGACAGTCGTGTCGGGGAACGGGGCCTCATCGACGAGACCGAACGCAAGCTGAACGCTTCACTGCTTCCTCACGAATACGTCCATTCCTGGAATGGAAAATATCGCCGTCCCGCGGGCCTCGCCACACCTGACTATCAGCAGCCCATGCAGACCGACCTTCTTTGGGTCTACGAAGGTTTGACGGAATACCTGGGCAACGTTCTTACTGCGCGCAGCGGCTTGTGGAGTCCGGATCAGTTCCGTGAATATCTTGCCGGAGTCGCCGCCGATCTCGACCACGTCCCGGGACGTACCTGGCGAAATCTGCAGGATACCGCCGATGCCGCACCGCAGCTTTATTTCGCCCCGAAGACTTGGTACTCATGGCGTCGCTCCGCTGATTTTTATGATGAGGACACGTTCACCTGGATGTGGGCGGATGCCATTATTCGTCAGCAGACCAAGGGCAAGAAATCGCTCGATGATTTCTGCAAGCTTTTTCACGGTGCGCCCGGCGGCCCGCCCACACTGAAGCCGTACACCTTCGAAGACGTTGTAAAGGCCCTCAACCAGGTGGCGCCCTATGATTGGGCGAGCTTTTGGACTGAGCGCCTCACCAATCACGGCCCGGGTGCGCCGCTCGCCGGGATCGAGCAGGCTGGATGGAAACTGGTCTACGACGAAACTCCCACCGACTATTTTCGTACCGATGAACATGACTCCGGACAGGTCGCTGAGGTTTACACGCTCGGCTTGCGCCTGCGGGAAGATGGCAGTGTCATCGATGCGATTGAAGGCATGATGGCCGCCAAGGCTGGCATCGGCCCCGGCATGAAGGTGCTCGCGGTGAATGGCCGTCGTTTTACCGCAGATGTGCTACACGATGCCATCAAGGCGGCGAAAGGGAACTCCGACCCGATCGAACTGTTGGTCGAGAACACCGATTACTACAGGACCTTCAGGCTCAACTATCACGAGGGCGAAAAGTATCCGCGCCTGGTCCGTGATGAGAGCAAGCCGGATTTGATGAGCGATATCTTGAAAGCGAAATAAATCTGTTGTGAAAGAGGGCGACTTTACAGACTGGACAAAGTGAAGATGGAGCGTCAATAGGGGAAGAGCGCGCGAGTCGGGAAGTCGCGAATCGAGAAAACTTGAGAATCGGGAAGAGCACGGATCGGGAAGGGCGCGAATCGAGAACAGTGCGAGTCGGAAAGAGTGCGAGTCGCCAAGAGCACGGATTGCGAAAGGCTCGAATAGGGAAAGGCACGGATCGGGAAGGAGCACAAATCGGGAAGAGCGCGAATCGGGAAGGGCACGACCTTGGTCGTGCCGCTGTGCCGTTGAAATTAGATCTGCGCTTCAACGCCTGAGGTTCGCTTTTGCCATCTGAACGCTTTTTCCGCTGCAGCCGTGTCGTCCAAAGCCGCAACAGATTCTCGGGGCTTTAGCCCCTGGCGGAAACGCACCCTGATTCGTTCCGATATACCCACCCTACTCTGCAACTATTCTTTAATCCCCGTAAACAAATCACTTTCAGGAACGAGGGAACCCGGCACCCATGTGGCCGCCAGATGAAACACTTCATCCCGCGCTCGTCCCAAAATCGTGTCGCGTACCATCGGAAACACGGGCGCCTGCGTTTGGTGTGCCGCGAATGCCGCGATCTTGGCCTCAACGTACTC
>QIAI01000574.1 GCA_003224995.1 Acidobacteriota bacterium | reverse complement strand
CAACCACCTTCTGAAATGCCAGGGTGGAACGGTGGAAAAGCTCAAGAGTCCCAGCGATGCCCTGCAGGAAGTGCTTTTCGTTCCATTCCGTCCCTTCGTATGCTGGCCACGCAACTCGCCGGACTTCAGTCATTGTCGAGAAGCGATTATCCAATTCGCCAGTGTTCCGGTTGGCTTCCCATGGGTAACTCCATGTCCAGTAGATTGAAACTCTACGGTTTCCAGGGGTGTACTGTCGTTCTGCATGAGCTTGGTTATAAGTGCGTGGTTGTTGAGCTGCGCTCATGAATGCCTGCCTTTCTCTCGCTCAGTCTCTCAGTCCCCACCGCCAAGCGAAGCAAGATGGCGAAGTGCCTTTATGCCGGGCAAGAAGAAGTAGGCTCCTCCTCGGATCGTCGTGAAGGCGGGGAGTCCCTTGATCTTTGTCCTGATGGGACGGGTTGGAATGGTCATGTCGAAAGTGCCATCCTGGGTGCCAAAAATTGGATCGCGCTCATTCCCTAGCTCATGAAAATGTGGGTCATTTGCCCATACGTTCATTGCAAACTCGAATTGCCGGACCAGGCTCGCACACCCCACGAACGCAGCAATCCCGCGTTCCTTACCATCTTCGGGTGCACCCTCTGGTAGAGCCGGACCGTAAGTCCCACCGCGGCGAATCACTTTCCGTCGATTCATGTTTGCTGCCGTATCGCGCGGGTTCATTCGTCTGGTGTGTGCCCCCAGGGGGCAGCCGTAACCGACTGGGTCCATAACTCCATAATTGAAGTCGTTGTTGCGCTGGGGGTCCGCGCCCAATTGAGGGTCGTCCTTTTTGGGGGCGAGGACGAGGGGAGCGCCACTTCGCCAGCGTCCCATCAGCTTGGCAGCGACCCACTCCTGCTGCTCCGTTGTCTGACCGTGCTCGCGAAGGAAATCGCGAAATGCACCCACGTGCTCCTCCATCCTGAGGTAAGCGACATAACTGCCGTTCCGGGAAATAATCTCGGGCTGAGGCATATTCGCGGCCGGCCCTTCTTCATCGGGATAGCCAAGGAAGAATTCGCCCGGCTTGAGGAGAGGGCCTGAGCCAGGAGTAGGTTCTACTCCGGCTCCCTCGATGGCTGGCTGCGAAAGGCGATCGCGGTAGCCGAAATGTTCGTGAGCGTAATCGAATGGTGGAATCGCTTCCAGGTCCAGTGCAGAAAGAAGTTCGACCCCTTCACATTGCTTCACGTATTGTTCGTGCTCTTGACGGCAGCGTTCACGCTCAGCGACATCGCGAGCAAAAAGTATGGCGATCGCGTGCAAGTCCGGGCTTGCAAGCCCTCCAACCCAGTGACTTGGGTGATTAGCACCGGTCAATCCAAGCATGTCCGCGCGGGCGGCCATCCCTTGACGAAACTCCTCAGGAAAGGTAGCCAGTGATGCCTCGCCCAAATCAAACGCTCTGAGACCAGAGCAGGTGAACCCGATAGTGACCCATCGCGAATCAACAACATTCGATCCCACAGCCTTTGCGGTCCCGACCTTGTCGATCAATCCTGTAAGCCACGCGTGTCCAGCCTTAGCCTTGCGGAAGCTTAGAAATTCGTAGCGTGCCGCCCGTGCGGGCGGCCTCGACATTAGAAAGTGTTGAAGATCTTCAAGATCAATCGAACATGATTGATCGGTGGTTTCAGTGAGAACACCTGGAATCTCTTGCGACTTCTGCAACATGCCCGGAGCCCTCCATCCTCAATGAGCAGACAAGGATTCGCTACTGCATTAGATCGAGCATGTTGCTGAAGGCGGCTTTGAGCTTCAGGGCCTTTTTGATTTCGTCGGCGGTGGCGTAGGGATACTCCCCATACTCCAAAAAGCTCGGACACTGATGATCCCGCACAAACTTTACGAATGCTGGCACGTTTGTCTTCCAGTCTTCCGGAAATTCTTCAAGGTTCTCAAAAACCGTGTTCACGCCATACTTGCTAAATAGGGCAACGGCGTCCTCGGTGTACTTGTCAAAATCTGTATCAAAAATTCCCTGGTACATGAAATACGTGTCCTTCCCTATGTTGAACAGAACCCAGCGAAGATAGTGCAGCTTGAGAGTTGCCAGTGCATCAGGCATGTCGCTGATCGCCTTTTCGATGGTCTTGCCGTAGGAACGAATGGCTTCCTCTCTTCCGGGCTTGATCTTGGCGATGATGGTAAAGCCATAACAGGCTGGGGTTCGTGGATACACTGCGCCGTAGCGCCCATTTTGAAGCTCAAAGTATCCTTCTTTCGGAATGGCCGTCGCGGCCGGTTTTGTCCAATCGTGCTCGGAAACTTGAGGTTCGGTGGGCGTGGTCTTCTCCTCGGACCGCTGATGAGATTCTGGTGGTCCACCTTTTTACCTGATAGACGGGGGTTCCCGCGAACCATCCGATTATCAGGATTTGTAGTTCGTGAGCGGGGTACGCACAACTGCTACTTCTTACAGATTGGCAGCGGCCCGTGATCCTGTAATAACTGCTAGTTCCCGTCCTGGTAAATGTCTCCTAGGCTTGGCGAGTGAACTCACTTAGCGTGTCTCTCAATTCTCGGAAGGGGTGGACGGAGGCATGCGCGTCACGAGAACGCCGGAAGGAAACTTACATGCGTGATATGAAGAGACTTCGCCGTAGCGCTCTTGTTGTCTGCCTTTTCCCTGTGCTGGCAAGCATGGCCACGAGCGCCCAAGCCCAGAAAAGCATGACCATTCAGGCAACCGCCATGGGGACGAGCACGCAAATGGGCAAATTGTACAATGTCAACATTTACATCCAGCAGTATTCCACCCAAGACGAACGACAGGCTCTTATAAACGCATTCAAGCAGAAGGGCCAAGACGGCCTTATTGACGTCCTGGAGGACTTAAAGCCTAAGGGGCGCGTGAGATTCGCCAGCGGAGGCGTAGGTAACGATGTCAAGTACATCATAGAATTACCTTCAGAGAAGAAGGGAGAGCGCCGGTTACGGCTCGTCACCGATCGCAACCTTGCCTTTGGAGAGCTCTACCACGGAACCCGCTCAAGGGAACACAGTGTTGGCGCCATCGAGTTGGTCCTCACGCCCGATGGAAAGGGTTCCGGCACAGTGCTGCCTGCGTGCAGAATTACCATGAACAAGAAGAAGCAGCAGGTCGAGATCGAAACCTATCAAAATCCTTGGAAGCTTTCAAACTTCATAATCTCGAATGATTGAGAAAGGCAGTAGTTCCCAATTGCGGTCCTCGCCCTGAATGCAACCTGAATCGCTAAGTGTCTGCAAGTCCAGCAGGGATGACGGCCAAGTCAACTATGCCCGCCGTTGGAATGCCTTTGAAGCGAGAGCTGACGGCGGTTTTGTTTTTTACGCTTGTGGGGATTGTTGTTGAACCCAGCTCGCTGGCTCCCCGAAGTTTAGCGTTCCGTCTCTGCTGCCATGTCAGCTTTGAGACGCTGCATAGCACGCTGATCCAGTCGGATCAAACCGCGGCTCGGAGTATCCAGATCGGCAATTAAAGCCACCACTATAGCTATGGTGATGGGAACGAGAATTGTTGTCAGCCAAAAGCGAGCTGTTAGCGTGGACCCACGAGTGAACACCGCAATACAAGAAATGGAAATGATGAGTATCCAGATTGGCGGCGGGATGCGGTTCTCAAACGCGGCAACTCGCTTCTCATCAAGATCGATCGTTTCGTTTAGCGAGTTGAGATAGACGGCGGTCAGGGCACTGCGATCATCTTTCGCAACGGCGGCAGCATCGAGCCACAATTCTTTATGGATTTCTCTGGAACGGCTCGCCGCATCATGGAAGAGATCGGCACCGATCTCATCCAGCTTAAGCCGCTCGTCAACATAGTCCCCCAATAGCCTTTTGGAATGATCTCGATAAGGTTGGGGAAGAGTGTCAGCGCGGAGATAGGTAGTGCCGATTGAGACCGCCTCTTCTACCAACAAGGAGCGGCGCTCCCCAAAGCGGGAGCCAGCCAACGTTAGGGTAAACCCCAAAAGGAAACTTACTAGGATGAATAGTCCATCCCGGATTGTACCCATCTGCTCCTTGCGAGATGGCGCAAGGTCAGTTGTGTACCGGGCGGCGAACCATCGTCCAAGGTCGAGAACCAGGGCCAGGAGGACGAGGAGCAGTAGTCCGAGTTCCCAAGGATGATCGAAGAGAAGCAAGGTAGTAGAAGAGTATCCCCCAAGACTAAGTGTCGACCTGGACGGGCAGCCCGCCTGCTGTCAGATGTGCCAGTTGGGCCCACTTGACGCTAATGTGATAACAACAGCTGCGAGCAGCACGGACAAGACTGGGCTAAACATTGCGCCGGAACAGGCGCCCGCGCATTACAAGGTCCATGCGCTCGGCTTCGCGTCAAACGTGACCTTACCCGCACGGAAGGTGAGCCTGGGCGTCAGGTATTTCAAAGAATTCTCGAACCGGTCGACATTCCAGGGATACTCGCTGCAGATCTCGGGCGCAGTTTCCTTCTAGGAACAATCGCACAATGGTCCCAATTCATTTGCCAAGAGCATGGGTGCTTTCCCACGCTCTCACCTTGGGGTGTGCCTCATCGAAAAGGCGCGCGAAGTTTCCTTTTCGCACCTTCTCGCTGGCCTCTGGGCTAAGCAGCTTCCACAAGGGCTCATACTCATAGAAGACCTTCA
>QIAI01000573.1 GCA_003224995.1 Acidobacteriota bacterium | reverse complement strand
ATCTGCTCTGCGGTGAGGTCAGTCGTGGTGAGGCGCCGGATTTCATAGCGATAGCGCGCAGGGCCATCGGGAAGCGCCCAGACCCCCGGCTCGGATCGGCCATGGGGAGCGTAGTCGTCGCGGACAAACTTCGCGAAGCGTTCGTACGCCGGCAGAATTTCGTCGTTGATTGTCGCCAGAACCGCCGAGCGCAGCCGCTGTTGATCCGATGCAGAAATATTCGGAGGGAACTTGGCCAGCGGTTTCGCAAACGGGCTGGCTTCGCCTTTCTGGCCGGCAATTTCCTGAGCTTCAGACGTCACTTTTTCCAGCAGGTAACGCGGTGGCATTAGGCGGTCCTGCATACCCTGGCGCATGTTGGCAATCGTCTGGTCGAGCGCGCGGGAAACTTGATGCAGGCGGGACTGGTAGTTGTCGTAATCGTGCATATCGTTGAAGGGCGTCAGGGTCACCAGGTCAAGCAACTCGATGTGCGGGCCCGCCATCTGGTTTACCGGCATCTCCCAGGATTTGAATTGCGCGCCTTCGATTTCCTGGCGCAAGTTTCGGATCATCAGAATGCGGCTGAGCGCATCTTGTGGAGGAAAGCCGGCTGGATCCACGGCCTCGAAGCGCGCCAGAAACTTGCGCTTCGCTTCCACCTCAGATTCGTGGAACTGGGGCGAATGGTCGGTGAGACGGTCGTTGTAGCGATTGTCCCCAAGTGTCGTTGCCATCTCGGGGTCCGAACGTAACTCGTATTGCCACTCTTCGTCGAGCAAGGACAGAAACTGGGTTCGCTGGCTCTCCGTATTGCTGGCCTGGGCTGTTTCGGGTGATTGCGCTTCCAGGGTTGAAGCGGGAGAAGAAGCTGCGATCCCAGGCAATGCTGTAATACTGAGGAGAAGCATTAGGGAACAGATCGGCCAGGCGCGGAAGTTCATCAAAGTCTCCTTAGCGACAAAGGGTTCAGCGGCGGGTTCGAGCACGCCACGCGGAACTCCTCAAAGCCGCATAAAATACGAAGCCGAATTAAATACGCAATCGTTCGTTTCATACGAATGCAGGATAATGGATGTAGAGAGTACGCGCCAAAGGCGGATGAAGAAAGCCGATGAAGAAAAATGATACTAAGCTAATTCGAGTAATTGATTCTCATACCGGCGGAGAACCCACACGGCTGGTTATCAGCGGCGGCCCCGACCTGGGTACGCTTCCATTGCCAGCGCGGCTTGAACGTTTTCGTAACGAGTATGACGCCTTCCGGTCTGCCGTAGTGAACGAACCGCGAGGTTCAGATGTAATGGTAGGCGCCCTGCTTTGCGAGTCAGTGGATCCGACGTGTGCGGCGGGAGTAATTTTTTTTAATAACGTTGGATATCTGGGAATGTGCGGCCATGGGACCATTGGGTTGATTGCCACTCTTTCCTATATGGGACGGATCAATCCAGGCGAACACCGGCTGGAGACCCCGGTTGGAACTGTGAGTGCGATCCTGCACCAGAGCGGCGAGGTGACCGTGAACAACGTGCCCAGTTACCGGAGTGCCGCCCAAGTAACGGTCCACGTGGACGGCTTCGGCGAAGTGCGCGGCGATGTCGCCTGGGGAGGAAACTGGTTTTTTCTTACTGAAGATTGCAGTCACGAATTAACGCTGGGCAATGTCGAGAGCCTGACGGCGTTCACCTGGGCCGTGCGACAGGCTCTGCGCGCCAACGGCATCGCCGGCGCTAACGGCCAGGAGATCGACCATATCGAAGTGTTTGGACCCTCGAAGCTGCCCGGGGTTGATGGTAAGAATTTTGTATTGTGCCCAGGAAAAGCCTACGACCGCTCCCCTTGCGGAACCGGAACCAGCGCGAAGTTAGCCTGCCTCTACGCCGACGGCAAGCTTCGCGAAGGTCAGGTCTGGAAGCAGGAAAGTATTGTGGGCAGCATATTCGAGGCCAGCGTAAGGGTGCAGGACGGGCGAATTTTTCCTCGCATCAAGGGCTCGGCGTTCGTCAACGGGGAGGCTGACCTGGTACTGGACGCCCGCGATCCGTTCTGTATGGGGATTCGGTCTTGAGGGCCGCAAACGTGAGCTCAAGCTATGACGCAATTGTGATTGGCGCGGGCATCGTGGGTGCCGCGTGCGCCGATGAGTGTGTCGGGATAGGCATGCGCGTCGCGGTTGTGGACGCCGACATGATTGGCGGAGGGGCGACTGCCGCCGGCATGGGACACATCGTGGTGATGGATGATTCCGATGCGCAATTCGCTCTCACCCGCTATTCGCAACAGCTCTGGCAGGAATTGCGCCGGGTACTTCCCCCGGATGTCGAATACGAGCAGTGCGGAACGATATGGGTGGCGGCCGACGAGCAAGAAATGGCGGAGGCACATCGCAAATACTCTTACTACCGTCAGCGAGGCGTGCCGGCAGAAGTTCTTGATTGTGACGCTTTGGCGAGTATTGAACCCAACTTGCGAAAGGGCCTGGCAGGAGGGTTGCTCGTGCCCGAAGATAGCGTTTTGTACCCCCCCTGCGCCGCGCGGTTTCTGATC
>QIAI01000572.1 GCA_003224995.1 Acidobacteriota bacterium | reverse complement strand
CACCCGCTGCCATCGACCAGAGTGCCGTTCAAAATTGTGGCTGCACAACGATTGGATGCAAACCAATAAGAAATCTCGCGGTAATCCTCGATTTCAAATACCGCCATATCCGCATCCTTGCCCGGTTCGATCGACCCCTTACGATCTTGCACCCGCAGCGCACACGCGCCATTCAGCGTGGCCGCGGCCACGGCTTCAGCAGGCGTCATTTTCATGTGCGTGCACGCCAAAGACATCACAAACGGCATGCTGGCGGTAGGAGAGCTACCTGGATTGTAATCGGTTGCGAGCGCGACGGGAACCCCTGCAGCGATGAATTTACGCGCCGCCGGGTAGCGTTCCAGCCCTAAGAAGTAGTTCGCACCCGGCACAAATGTGGCCACTGTGTCGCTCTGCGCGAGCCGGCTAATGTCTTCAGCACTAACATGATCCAGGTGATCCAGCGAAGCTGGATTGAATCGAAGCAACTCGCCAAAATGCGTTTCCGAAAGCTGCCCCATGTGTGCGCGAACGCTCATACCGTGCTTCGCAGCGGCTTGAAAAATCATCTCCGTCTCGGCCGCTGAGAATGCGCCGCGGTCGCAGAACACATCGACAAATTGAGCAAGTTTTCGGCGCGCCACTTGCGGAATCATCTCTGTACAGACGATCTCCACGTACTTTTGTGAGCGACCGCGAAATTCCTGCGGTACCGCGTGCGCTCCCAATAAGGTTGCAACCACCGTGCCCGGCCATTGCTTCGCCGCTTTTTGAATGGCCTGCAGCGACTTCAGTTCCGACTCTGTCGTAAGCCCATATCCCGACTTCGCCTCCACCGTCGTCGTACCCTGCGCCGCCATCTCGCGCAGCCCATCGAGCACCTTTTCTGCCAGCGCCTCCTTCCCTGCCTTCCGAACCGCTTCCAGACTTGAGCGAATGCCGCCGCCGGCGTGCGCGATCTCTTCGTAGGTGGCACCCGCCGCGCGCTGTTCAAAATCCACTAACCGTGGATTCATGAACGCCGGATGAGTATGAGAATCGACAAATCCCGGCAGCACCACCTCCCCAGAGCAGTCGACCTCGATCACCTGCTTACGATTTTTCCGGAGCCAGGGATCACGGAGAGCGTCTTTGGTCTTTCCGACCGATACAATTTTGCCGCCCACACACAGCACGGCAGCATCTTCAACGATGCCCAGTTCACGCAGGTCTGCGCCGCGTCGTGGCCCAGGCTTTCCAGCCTCTGACCGCAGTGTGAGGAGTTGACGAATATTCACCAGCAATAAAGCCGATGATTTAGGCACGCGAAACCCTCGGCACGAACACCCACCACGGAGACACGGAGGCAGGAGTGATTCTTCTCTCATAGCACCCGGCGCATAATTCCTCGATGCAGTCTCGAGACGTTGAAATTGATCATCACACCACAATCCTCACAGACAGATTCCAGACACCGATTCACTTATCGCCCAGAAAGAAGCCCAGCACTCCTCCGTGACTCCGATTCTCCGTGGTAGATGTTCATTGGTTTCTCCGTGATCCCGAATCCTCATTAACAGATTCCAGCGGCCTTGGTCCCAATTTGCAATGAACTTCGATAGCACCGTCGATGATCCCTTCACTCATCGCCTCAAGAGAAGCCCAGCACTCCTCCGTGACTCCGTGTCTCCGTGGTAGGTGTTCATTGGTTTCTCCGTGATCGCGAATCCTCATACACAGATTCCAGCGGCCCTGGTCCCAATTGGCAATGAACTTCGATAGCA
>QIAI01000571.1 GCA_003224995.1 Acidobacteriota bacterium | reverse complement strand
CCCACTCGCCGGCGTGGGCGATTACGGCTTGTCCGGCTTGCACTTCGAGGGTTCCGGCTTTATGCGTGACCTTTAGCAAACCCTTCAGCACGATCGTGAACTCGTCGAAGGACGGAGTCTGGCCGGGTTCGACCCAGCCTTGAGGGCTGCGCATGTGGGCGACGCTGAGGTCGGAGGTTCCTGAATTCACCCGACCCACGTATTCGTCAATGAGTTTGGGCTTATTCCCTGCGGCTTGGATGCGGGTTGGCTGGGGAATGAGGGTCGGCATTTGTCTCCGGAGGACTGCGGATCCGGCGCATCGCGCGCGGTTCCGAACTGCAATCAGCGGTGAAGCTCGAGTATACCTACGGAATGGAATTAGGTCTGGGTTTGTCCGTTGCAAACAGCGCAGTTCCATTGGTAGGCTGGTTGGCGAATTGGAGTCTCGCCGTTTGCGAACCAAGCTTTCCGCCAATCTGGATTTTCTGCGAGCCGTGGCCGTGCTCCTAGTTTTGGCCCAGCACCTGCTCCGGCGATTTGAAGTGGGTGCCAGGATTCCAGCCATTGGGACATTCGGCGTTTTTATCTTCTTCGTTCATACTTGTCTCGTCCTGATGTACTCGATGGAGCGCAGTGGATTGGGCGGCAAGGCGCTGTTCGGCAATTTTTACATTCGCCGGATCTTCCGTATCTACCCGCTGAGCATGCTGGCGGTGCTCACAGCGGTCATCTTAAGCCTGGATTCGGGAGTCGGAGGGTTGCCGGGGCTGTCCCGTGCTGCGTTCGTGGGCTTAGGAAGGATTTGCTCGAACCTGCTTCTCGTGCAGAACCTGGTGAAACCAGGTTCGATCATCAATGTGTTGTGGTCTTTGCCGTACGAAGTGCAAATGTACGTCTTCCTTCCTTTTTTGTTTTTGTGGATTCGGAAAAAGCGCGATGCCGTGTGGCCGTTGTGCATATTGTGGCTACTTTCAATTGTCTCAGCTGTGATTCAAATGAAACTGGCGCCACTCACGGGCCCCTCCAGTATGGTGAGAAGGATGACTCTTCTGCAGATGGTGCCCAATTTCCTGCCTGGAGTTATTGCCTTTGTGCTGCCGCACACGCCGAAGATGAAGTCTTTTCTTTGGCCGGTATTGATTTTAATGCTGGCAGGGGTTTACGTCGCCTGGCCGGTGACCTCGATAGGGTGGATATTGTGCCTGCTTCTCGGATTGGCGATTCCTTACTTTCACGAAATACAGACCGGCTGGCTACGCCTCGTGAGCAATCGAATTGCGGTTTATTCTTACGGAGTCTACCTTTCACACCAGTTTTGCATTTGGTTCGTGGACGACCCGCTCAGTTCACTCGCGGTCTGGGTGAAAATTCCAGTTTTGACCGTGTTGCTCATCGGCGTACCCATCGTGCTCTATCACAGCATCGAGAAGCCGATGATGCGTGTGGGTGCGACGCTGGCAGAAAAATGGAGTGCTCGGATGCTCCCGGTTCTTTCTTTGACGAATGAAAAGGACATTCCCTGTGAATCCCAATGTGCAAGTGTTAAGGTTTTGTGAGCCTGCAAATCGCAGATTGGTGAAACCTCTCTTAACCACAGTCGACTTCTAGTTTGGCCATCCTCCGGCCCGTCCAGTTCCTTGGATCAATCTTTCCAGTCACATGTAGGTTTTTCGCTCGTTGATCCGAGATCGGCTCAAACTTTGGGAGTGGCGCTACGTCTAACCCCCGACGGAATTGCTGAAAGCGGATCAAAACTAAGGAGCAATCTACAATGAAACGGTCTTCGCTTGCGCTAGTTGCTTTCACTCTGCTGGCTGCCGTTGGAACGAGTCTTCCCACTCAGGGCCAAACGCAGAATCAAGCTCCGAGTCCGGCACGCTCTCGATCCGAGGAGATGTTGGACCGGTGGAACGACATTGGGAACAAGCTGGTCGCGATGGCGAAGGATTTTCCTGAAGACAAATACGACTTTAAGCTGCAGAAGGACCAGCGTACCTTTGCCCTGAATCTTCTCCACGCCGCGGCATTGGATTTCGTGGTGATACGCAGGATTTCCGGATCCAACATCGGCCCCGACTTCGGCGAAGGCGATAATCCTTCGCGTGACGCTTTCAAGACCAAGGCTGACGTGGTGAAGTTCGTGCAAGAGGCTATCGCGGACGGAGCGCAAGTGATTCAACAGCAGGGGGACGCGGGGCTGGACAAGACATCCAGATTCTTTGGAAATCGGATGGCCCACAACTCCTACATCTGGACGTTTGCCATCGAGCACAGCGGCGAGCACTATGGCCAGCTCGTGGTCTATTACCGTGCGAACAATCTGGTGCCACCGGACTCGCGGCGCTAATGCGGTAAAAGGGTTCTTGAAAATTGAAGGCTGCACTTCCTGACTCCCCGGAGTGTCGCCAAGCGGGAGGAATCCAAGCCGCCAGCAATCGTCTCCACTGGCGCACCCTGGTTAAAGTAAATTTCGCCGTCCATTTTCGACGCCCAGTTCAAGCCGCGACCACGCCCGGGCCAGGCTCGCCTCCACCAGGATAGATTGCTGGTTCTAAGCTGGATGTACGAACCCGGCCCTCCTGGACGCCACTGACCATGTCCTAACGATTGTGCCTGCAAATACTTTCATTCTGTCCGGATGGGGGTAATATTAAGTTTCCATCTACCATATGGAAACCATCGGGCCTCAGAGCGCAAATTCGAACCGAATTCTGAAGCCTCTCCCGCGCCATCGTCGTCAAGTGGTCCGGCAGAAGGTTCACACTCCCGCCTATGCCAGCCTGAACGGGAATTCCGACGATATGGTGCTCGATCTCAGCGAGGTGATCGACATCAGCGAACGCGGCGCGTCCATCCAAACTTCCTCGCCGTGGCATATGGACCGCGAAATTAATCTCTGCCTTGATCTTTCTGAAACCAAAAGCTACGTGCACACCACCGGGCAGGTAGTTTGGGCAAATCAGTCCGGCAGAATCGGAGTCAGCTTCCCCAATATGAGCAAGGGCTCTCGCGAAAAGCTCCAGGAATGGCTTTTTCTGAATGCCATGGTCGGCGCCGCCAACTACGTGGCGCGCCACCCCGATGAGGATGAGGGTCCGCAAGAGCGCCCCGCATTCCACACTCAACGCGTGCTGGGTCCGGCGGATGAACCGCGCGGCGACTACACCAGCACTCTGGCCGCCTTAGCGGCGGTTCGACGAGAAGTGGAGGCGCAGGGAGGGAATCTTGCCTCCGCATTGCGGCTGATCGCCGATCGCTCGCAGGCTTTCACCCGCGCCGACGGATGCGCCATCGCGCTCACCGACGACGCGGAGATGGTATGCCAGGCGAGTTCTGGAGACGCGCCACCAGTCGGAGCCCAACTGGAGATCGGGTCCGGCTTCTCCGGGTATTGCGCCCGCACCGGCTTCCTGCAACGTTGCGATGATGCGGAAACCGATCCGCGCGTGGACCGCGAGA
>QIAI01000570.1 GCA_003224995.1 Acidobacteriota bacterium | reverse complement strand
ACATTATCGAGATTGTGAAGTACAAAGATTACAAGCGATTTGGATCGAAGACAAGAATCACGTACGAGGGAAAAGAACTGCCTCCGGGAGAGAAGAAGGAGCAGACCGGGCAGCAGCAACCGCCACAAAAATAGCTGCGAGCTTTGAGCTCTGAGCTTCGGGCAGACGAAGCGTCAATTTCTCATCGCGTCAAAATTTGTTCTGAATTCCTGATAGCGGCGACCTACGTCATCATCGTTGATTTCGTAGCTCGTGACTCGCAGCTCGAAGCTCAATAGAACAAATATTTCCTCCACTTATCATCCGACCGTCCCATCAAGCGCATGATATGGCGGCTGGTGTGGAGGTTGAAGGCGCGGGGTTCGCGCATCAGTGTCATGCTCGCTTCGGCGGGGGTTTGATTTCCCTTCTGGCGGTTGCACGGGTGGCAGCAAGCCACAAGGTTCTCCCACGTGGACAGACCTCCGCGGGAACGGGGAATCACGTGGTCGAGCGTGAGTTCTCCGGATCCCAAGACCAGCGCGCAGTATTGGCAGGTATTGCGGTCGCGGAGCAGAATGTTTTTGCGAGAGAGCGCGCGCGTCTGATGCGGGATACGGCGGTACTCGAGCAAGCGGATCACGGACGGCACGCGCATTGCAACCCGGGCGGCGTGCAAGAAGTGGCCATTCTCTTCCTCCGCCATGGCGACGCCTTTCAGCACAAGCACAATCGCGCGCCGGGCGGCGCACACGTTGATGGGCTCATAGGAGGCGTTGAGTACCAGTACCGGGGCATGCAGAGCTTGCGAATTCGGATAGGATCCGGTGGCCACAGCAAGCACCCCCGCCGCGGACCGGCCCACCATGCCCCGCATCGAATTGTCGATCTTTGCTCCCATAAACCTACTCAGCCGTGTGCCGCCATGGTCAGTTCACTATCGCTCTCCTGGGGCTGGAAGTGGACTGCCTGTACTTCCGCCTTAAGAGTTCGAGCCACGGTAGCGACCCACACGCGAGTCGCTCCGGCGCGGCGCAACACACGCGCGCACTCGGAGGCCGTAGCGCCGGTAGTAAAAACATCGTCCACCAAAAGCACCTCGCGGCCCGATACCTGTTCACGATCCTTCACGCGGAACGCTCCGCGCAAATTTGCGCGCCGCTGGTGAGGAGTTAACCCGGTTTGCGATTGGGTGTCACGCGTACGCTCCAGCAGGTTGCCGCAGAGTAGATAACGCTCGCGCGACGGCGACAACTTCAGCCCTGCGCGAGCAATCAACTCTGCCTGGTTGAACCCGCGCTGCCGCAGCTTGGCGGGAAAGAGCGGAACTGGCACCACCAGCAAGCGGGCATCGCCCCACCCAGCTTGCAAACTCGCGACTACTTCCGCCAACATCCGTCCCAACACCCCGGCTGCCGGGCGGACATGCTGGTATTTGAGCATATGGATCAAATCGCGCAGCCCGGTCTCATAACTTCCATAGGCGGCCGCCCGGGCGAAGGGTTGGTCGAGGCGACGGCAGAGTCCACAGCGCGGTTCATCCTGCGCATCACGAAAGGCAAGCGGCGACACCAACCGCTCCCCGCAAACCGAGCATAGCCCGCCCTGCATGGGGTGAATGGAATCGAGGCAGACTTCGCAAACCGGCAGGCGGGAAATCTTTATCAGAGGCTCGCCGCAGATGCGGCAATCGGCGGGAAACAGCGTGGCGAAGAGGCTCTCAGCGAGAAGCGTGGCCCGCGAAACAAAAGCATTCCCTGTGGCTACAGTACTCGACTGCGTAGCCCGAGTCTGGTCCCAGCTACTGCTGAAGACGACCTCCTGTCATCCGGAGGGTACAAGCGGCCTCCCGCCAGACGAGTCCTACTCAGTATAGCGGTCTGGCATGGACTCACGCAATGCGGTCGCGATCCGTGGGGCGCACCCTGGTTTCCTCTTGAGCTTCCTTGTGATCGGCGGCCTGTGCCGAGGCCACCATTTGCTCGGGATCGAAATTCATCGACTCCATGCGCGGCAACAGCGGCACCCGAACCGGGCGCCAGGTCCGACGATAGCATTCTCCACAACGTGCAGGCCGCAAGGCAACCACGCTCAAAACATAGGTTTCCAAGAAATTGCGGGGCCGGGAAACATAGCCTTCGCGGCTGCCGCAATGATGGCATTTGAATTCGGTAAAGAAGAGAGCCCAAAACCCGGGCCGGGCAAAGGCGAACATCAGAGTAACTCCTGGGGCCCGCGCCGATCGACCTAATATCGTTGAATGAATTGTAACCCGAGCGGACGCAAAAAATTTGCCCGTTAGGGAACAGGCGAATTGCACGGGCCTGGACCATTTGAGGTCGCAGGCACGTTGGCTAGGGGCGCTCGTACTTGTAATGGACCATAGACGCGTGCTAACGTGCGCGGTCGCGACAGATTTCGGATATATCTCGTTGCACGAACTACTTGCGAGGATCTTATGAGCACTCCAACCAGCATTGTGCCAGAGAAAAAATTTCGCCCGTACGTGCCCGAAACCATGGAGATGAAAGAGTTCACCTTTCGGGCGGTGCTGATCGGCCTGATGAATGCTTACCTCGGCTTGCGCGCCGGCATGACGATCGCCGCCTCCTATCCCGCCGCGGTAATTGGGATGGCCCTGTTGCGACTGATGAAGGGCTCGCTTTTAGAAGAGAACATTGCTCGAACCGTGGGTTCGATCGGGGAATCGGTGGCGGCCGGCGCGGTCTTCACCATTCCGGCATTTTTGATTTCTGGCGCATGGAGTTCGTTTGGGTTCCGAGATGCCTACTGGAAGTCGGTGGCGCTGATGGCGGTGGGGGGATCGCTGGGAATTTTATTCGTGACGCTGCTCCGCCGCGTGATGGTCGAAGACCCCGAGCTTCCCTTCCCGGAATCGGTGGCCGCATCGGAAATCCACAAAGCGGGGCAACAGGGTGCGGGCGCGGCCAAGTTGCTGTTCGCCAACATGGGATTAGGCGGCTTGATCTACCTGCTGGGCGCGTTCCAACTCTTCAATGCCAGCAAAGCATTTGTCATCCATATCGGGCAGATCGGCTCGAGCGTATTGCGACTGGGCCGGACGAGTGCGGCGGCGGTCGTGGACGTAGGCGGTGTCACGACATTTCAAGCTCCGGCAATCAGCCCCGCGTATCTGGGTGTGGGATACATCATCGGGCCGCGACTGGCAGCGCTCAACTTCGCAGGAGGAGTAGTGGCATGGGGACTGCTGGTGCCGCTGATCATCTACTTCCTGGGGCCGAGACTGCAGGCCACGATGGCGCCCGGAACGGAAGGTAGTCTGGCCGGGGCAGTCTGGTACAACATCGTGCGCCCGATTGCGGTTGGGGGAATGATGGTGGGCGCGGGATGGACGCTGTTTCGCATGCGTAAGAGCCTGG
>QIAI01000553.1 GCA_003224995.1 Acidobacteriota bacterium | reverse complement strand
GGCGCAAACAGCCTCAATTCCCATTACGAAAAGGCGACCTCACGTGTGATGACGCTCTACACCGGAGTTTGCCTCAACAGCTCCACTGAGCTGTTGGTGGACATCGAAGAAGCTGGCGGACAGGGGCTCAGCACCGGCTTGGGCGTGGCCGGAGCGCCGAACCTTGACGTGGTTCGCAATCCCTTGCTGAGCAAAGCCCCATACATTGGACGAGCGATGATTCATAAGGTGTTCGCGTTTAGTAAAGATAAGGTTGACGACAATCGCAGCTTTCTGTCGCTATTTAACGAACTGCCGCGCCGTCGCTTGGAGATTCGCTTTGGAAAATTTAGCATGCCCGATTTCTTCGATCTCAATTCGGCTGCATCCGACACTCACCTGCAATTTACGAACCGGTCCGTAGACAGCAACGGAGCTTGGGACTACGCCGCGGATACACGCGGTTACACCGTAGGTGTGATTGCAGACTACGAGGACCAGAGTTGGGGATTTCGTTTCGGCGAGGCGCTCATGCCCAAAGTTGCGAACGGCATCGACCTGGTATGGCGGCCTTGGCAAGTGCATGCGGAGAATTGGGAATATGAACTGCGCCGCGGGTTCATTCCCGGAAAGACCGGCGCGATTCGCCTTTTGGCTTATACCCAGGCGGCGAACATGGGCATCTATCGAGAGGCAGTCCTTCAGTTCGAGCAGGGATTCGTTTCCCAACCCGACATCACCAACCATCCCTGGCACATTTCGAAGAAATATGGATTTGGCGTGAACACTGAACAGAATGTAGCAAAAGATCTGACGGCCTTTGCGAGATGGGGATGGAACGATGGAAAGACCGAATCGTTCGCTTATACAGAGATTGACTCGACAATGGAATTGGGACTTGGGATACTCGGCGAGAAATGGCAACGCAAGCATGACCGTTCCGGCATTGCTTTCGTCTCGAATGGCATTAAGAAGGATCACCAGAACTATCTCGCTGATGGCGGCTACGGTTTTCTGATCGGCGACGGTGCACTCACCTACGCCCGCGAGAACATTCTGGAAACGTATTACACGGCGCACGCGTGGCGTGGCATCTATGTTGCGCCGGGTTTGCAGTACATCATCAATCCTGGGTACAACCGGGACCGCGGGCCGGTATTAATCCCGAGTTTTCGGTTGCATGTGGAGTTCTGAAGTTGCCGACTCTCCCGGCAAGTGCAAATCATTTAATCGGTGAAAGGGGGATTCGTGCCAGACGCGATCCTCGAAGCCCGACAATCGAGAAATACTACGAACAGCCTTACGGCGCCAGAGTGCAACGACTGTCCGTGCGTTTCGCATCGTCGTCTCCGAGAGTTGGTTTGCAGGGATGCTTCGCAAATAGTCCCGCGCGTAGCGGCTGTAGCCATGAAGCGCTCTCAGATCAAGAGAGCGGCCTTTCGAACTATTTCCCAGATCGGCATTCAATACGGCGAGAGCACTCTCTCGAAGACCTCGAGGAACGTTCCTGAGAGCGCCCCGCACGCAGGAGATCGCTTCCCGTGGCTCCGCTTGAGGTTCCAGGCGCAAGGTCCGCGCGAGGATCTATTTCAGAGGCTCGACGACAATCGTTTCAATCTATTTGTGATCGGCCGGCCAGCGCCCTCTTCGATGAGCCTTCAGTTCGGCGACATGCCGCAGGTGCATGCGGTTCTGTCAGACATTGAAAACGAGCGAGGAGTTGCCGCCGCATCGATTCCAAATCCTCGTATTAGCTCTTACGGCCCGACGGCCACATCGGGCTCGCGCGTACGTTCTTCCAGGAGGCCGACTTGAGGCGCTGGCTCGTGCAGTCCCACCTGCGACTCAAGAGCCTCAAACCGCAAGCCGAAACGACCATCCTTCGAGTGCTGTCAAGTAGTGGCCATCCGATGTGTAGGCGTGAGGCCCGACCTTCAATTGTGTGCCATAAACTATTTTTGCCTTCGCTTCCGAATCGCCGACTTGCAGTCCTTCACTCGTGGGAATACCGGCAGCCTTTACATCAATTCGTCTATCCGCTCGCCGATAACCATAAAGTACAGCTGCGGACGCGTTGTTGACCGGAGGTAGTAGCACGATTCATTTCCGCTTTCTTCTTCACTCGGGACATCTGGACGGAGAGCCCACTTCAATTGAGCGGGCGTCATGCCCAATTTAACCGGCCCTATCCCATTGAAATTCAGCGACCACTCGGCTGGCGTTTTTATGTACCGTTCAGGCGTTTGCGCATAGGAGGGAAGCGTCGCGGAGACTGCTAACACCAACAGGTTCTTCGTGAAACCGCGGCTAGGCATAAACCGCGCCTAGAGATTTTCAGGCACAAGACTCAAGTCTGAAATCTGGTTCGCGCTGACTTAAGTACACGAATCAGCCGACTGGCAAACCTCCAACAGACGCTCAGCGGATTCGGCAGCTTCTACCCAGGTGTTCAAATCTTGGATAGGGAGGGACGCCAATTCTTTTCAACCATTTGCACGAATCGGATCCGAATCGGCGGTATAACCTCGCGGTACAACTTTGTGCAAAATC
>QIAI01000552.1 GCA_003224995.1 Acidobacteriota bacterium | reverse complement strand
TCCGAGGGGAAAATTTCTATCAAGCAGGCGCGCTATGCGACGGATCAAAGCGCGCTGGATCCGGCCTGTTCGTGCCGGGTGTGCGGGCGCTATTCGCGGGCGTATCTGCGGCACCTGTATGCTGCTAACGAAGTGCTGGCACAAGTGTTAAATACCGTTCACAACCTGAGTTTCTACCTTGACACTATGCGGAGGGTGCGGCATTCTATTCGACTTGGGGAAGAGACGCGCGCTCTGTCTGTCTCGTCTCAGCCGAAGCCGTAAATCCCCAGGTTCCAGCGAAGGATACCCGGCCGGAACACACGAGTACTCCCGCGGTGACAATCGAGGGCTCCCGAGCGCTAGAGGGTTGGCGTGAATTTTAGATGGAGTGCGTCTTCAGGGTCTCATGAGCAATTTTTATTTAATAGCGGCGCAGACGGGCGGCGGGTCCGGACTGGCATTGTTTGCCCCGGTTTTGCTGATTTTCGGGGTGTTTTACTTCCTTTTGATCCTTCCCCAACAGCGACGGCAGAAGAAATGGCAGCAGATGCTGTCGGAATTGAAGACTGGGGATAAGGTTGTGACCAGCGGAGGGTTGAAGGGAACGATTTTCTCCATGAAGGAAGACTCGGTCACTTTGCGGGTGCCTCCGGATAACTTGAAACTGGATGTCAGCCGCGCGTCGATCGTGACCGTGAGCACGCCCGAGGAGACGGCTTCGAAGTGAGGTAGTCGCCAGTTTTGAGGGCTGGGTTCGGAGAGACGCTTTTAACCGCGAAGGACGCGAAGATAAATCTCGCGAAGGACGCGAAGCTATAGATCGCTAAGGGCAACTTGAAACTATCGGTCAAGGACTGGCTACAAATTTTACTGGAGTTGGGAATCATCTTCTTGTCATGAATAAGAACTTACGCTGGAAAGTGGTTGTCATCGTTGCGACGCTGTTGCTTTTCGTCTTCGGTATTTTTGGATTTCCCTGGGAATGGTCGGGCAAAACGCTGCTTTCGGCGATGACCGGCCGCATTCACCTGGGACTGGACCTGAAAGGCGGCACTCACCTCATCCTGCAGGTACAGGTGAATGATGCCGTCAATGCGGACTCGGACCGCGCCATCGAGCGGCTGAAGGATGACCTGCGGTCGCGGAAGATTGCCTACAACGACATCGTCAAACCGGACCCGACAAACAATCCCGACAAGATCCAGATCAAGGGTGTGCCTCCAGAGGCGAGCGGGGATCTGCGTAGCCTGATCAGCGATCGGCTGCCGGAATACGATGCGAGTTCGGGGCCGGAAAACTCCTGGATGTTGAGTATGAAGCCGCAGCAGCTACGGGACATTAAAGATCGGGCCGTGGCGCAGGCGATCGAGACCATCCGGAACCGAATCGACAAATTGGGTGTGAGCGAGCCGGTGATCCAGGAACATGGGCTAGGGCAATACCAGATCCTGGTGCAATTGCCCGGCGTGGACGATCCGGCGCGCGTGAAGGAAATCGTACAGTCGACCGCCATGCTGGAGATCCGGCAAGCCATGGATCGGCAGCAATCGTATCCTGATGAGCAGGCGGCGCTGGCTGCGCACAATGGAGTTCTACCAGATAATTCCGTGCTGATGCACGGCCGCAGCATTGGAGCGAGTGGAGCAGCTTCCGATGCGGTATGGGTGATCTCGCGCGTATCCGCAGTGGCCGGACATGACCTACGCGAAGCGCGGGTGAACCGCAACTCGCAAACCGGCTCGCCGGAAGTGAGCTTCATCTTGACTTCGGAAGGCGGGCGACGCTTTTCGAGATTTACGTCGGAACACGTAGGCGACTCGCTGGCGGTAGTGCTGGATAAAAAGGTCATGGAAGTAGCGACCATCAAGAGCGAGATCGGCGACCAGGGCGTGATCGAAGGACGTTTTACCGATCAACAAGCGAAGGATCTGGCGCTGGTTCTGAACTCGGGCGCGTTGCCGGCCAGCATCAAGTACCTGGAAGAAAGAACGGTGGGTCCATCGCTGGGCGCGGATTCAATTCGTTCAGGCGTGCGAGCAGCCGTTGTCGGCATGCTGGCGGTGCTGATTTTCATGCTGGTGTATTACCACGGGGCGGGAATCAATGCGGACGTGGCTCTGATTCTGAACCTGATCATTTTGCTTGGATTCCTGGGTTTCAGCGGCGCCACGTTGACCCTGCCGGGGATTGCGGGAGTGATTCTCACTGTCGGCATGGGTGTGGACTCCAATGTCCTGATCTTCGAGCGCATTCGTGAGGAACTCAGGAACGGGAAGACGCCGCCGTCGGCTGTGGACCAGGGTTTCGCGCATGCCTGGATCACGATCGTGGATCCGGGCCGGTGAAGGGCTTTGCGGTGACGCTTACGTTTGGTCTGTTAGCGAATCTGTTTACGGCCGTGTTTGTGTCGAGGGTGATTTTTGATTATGTTTTGGCCCGGAAGCAGCGCGGCGAAGCGTTGAGCATTGGGTAGGACATTTCGAGTTTCAAGGTTTCAGAGTTTCAAGGTTTCAAAGGTTCAGTTCCAAAGTTGCAGAGTTTCAGTGGTTTCAAAGATGGCGGTTGGGCGCGAGTTGAGTGGGTGGACCGCCCCTAAAGGGGCGATAGAGAAATATCCGTTAAGGCACGCCTGAAGGCGTGCCCTGATACGAGCTCCGAGGGCAATAATTTCAACTTTGAAGCCTGCAACTTTGAAGCTTTGAAACTTGCAGTTGTATGAAAGGGTCTAGAAGCGCGTGGAATTTTTTCGCAATCCAAACATAGATTTTCTCGGGAAAAAGTGGTATTTTCTCGCCTTTTCCCTGGTGTTCAGCGTGGCGGGTATACTCTCGATGCTTTTTTGGCACGGGATCCCACTGGGCGTCGACTTCCGCGGGGGCACGCTGGTTTACGTAAAGTTCTCGCATGCGCCGGATGACAACGCCATCCGGGCGGCCCTGGACCGGGTCGGTCTCCACAATGCCAAGATTCAGCGGTACGGGCCGTTGACGAATAACGAAGTCCTGGTTGACCTGGACGTACAGGAGACCAGCGAAGCCGCGCTGGACAAGGGCAAGGCCCAGATCATCAACGCGCTGGAGACGAATGCTCCGGCGGGAAAAGTTGATCTGAACAACTCCAGTTCTTCGATGATCAAGAATTTCCTGCTGGAAAAAGATCCGCTGCACCTGGGCACTGACGCCGATGCGCGCTACACGGCGATCGCGCAGGCCATTGTCGATTATAGGGATAAGACCAAGGGCGGCGTCCTGCATTCGCTGGACGAATTGAAGGAAGTGGCGGATCCGCCGGTGCTGGCTTCGCTACAAGAAGGTTATTACCTGTCAGACTTTGGCGTAAGAAACGTCGAAATCGTCGGACCTCAGGTCGGAAAGCAGTTGCAGACCCAAGCCAAGCTGGCGGTCCTGTATTCGCTTCTGGGGATGCTGGTCTACCTGGGAGTGCGGTTTGAATGGATCTACGGGGTCGCGGCCGTAGTGACGGTATTTCACGATACCCTCATCACCGTAGGGGCATTTTCGCTGACCAATAAGCCGATTTCCTTAACCGTGGTGGCGGCTATTTTGACCCTGGTGGGCTACTCGAATAACGACACCATCGTCGTATTCGACCGCATTCGGGAAAACATCAAGCTGATGCGCCGGGAGAAGCTGGCGGATATCGTCAACCGGAGCATTAACCAGACGCTAAGCCGAACCATCTTGACGGCGGGCCTGACGTTCCTTACTGTGCTGGCGCTGTACTTATTTGGGGGCGAGGTGCTGCACGGCTTCTCGTTCGCACTGGTGATCGGAATTTTGATTGGGACCTATTCATCGATTGCGATTGCAGCGCCGATCCTGGTGGCGTATCAAGATTGGCGCGCGGGACGAGGCAAGATGGCTGTAGCGATGCCGGTAGATACGGGAAAAAAGGCAAAGGCTAAGGCCAACGTTTAGGTGCAACCGATCACAGGCGGTATGGAATCGGAAATATATTTGCATGTGGACGTAAAGAATTGCGGTTCGTACGAGGTGATCTCTCAGGTGGGTTGGGTAGGTAGCGTTCTAAGTCGCTGATTTTACAGAGCCCAAGGGAGCTTCA
>QIAI01000551.1 GCA_003224995.1 Acidobacteriota bacterium | reverse complement strand
CTGGTCAGCCCGACGGATGGTAGAAAGCCGGTGTGCAATCACGAAGGTGGTGCGCCCCTGCATCAGAAACGATAATCCGTGCTGGATCATTTGTTCCGATTCCGAATCCAGACTGGAAGTTGCTTCATCGAGGATGAGGATGCGGGGCTCCGCCAAAATCGCGCGCGCGATGGAGATGCGTTGCCGCTGGCCGCCGGAAAGCTTTACCCCACGCTCGCCGACGATGGTGTCGTATTTCTCGGCAAAACTCTCGGCGAATTCGTCCACACGGGCGATCCGACAGGCGCGCAGGATTTCTTCCTCGCTGGCATGTGGTCGCGAGAAGGCGACGTTCTCACGAATGCTGCCGTCAAACAGGAACGATTCCTGCAGCACGACACCCAGCCGGGTTCGATAGGAATCCAGACGCACCGTACTCAGATCTACGCCATCGACCAGAACTTTTCCCTGGGTTGGCGTGTGGAAGGCGGTTATCAACCCGATGGTGGTCGACTTCCCCGAGCCCGAAGAACCTACCAGGGCCGTGACCGTTCCCGGCTGCGCGGTAAAAGATACGTCGTGCAGCACGGTGCGGTTCCCGTCATAGCTGAAGCTGACGTCATCGAACTCCAACATACCTTCGATGTCGGAAAGCACGATTCTGCGATTCGGGTCTTCATCTTCAGGGCGCTCGCGCAAAATTTCCTGGGTGCGCTCAAGGCCGGCAAAAGCTTCGGTGATCTGGGTTCCGATCGCAACCATCTGGATGATAGGCGCGACCAGAAATCCCAAAAATAATGTGTAGGTAAAAAAGCCGCCCACGGTGAGAGTGCCGGCTAGAATCTGATGCGTTCCGACGTACATAATGATGGCGCCGACCACGCCCATGAGGAGACTGGCGGACAGGCTCATCAGCGAGGTCGCGGTGAGAGTGCGCATAACGTTCTCAAGCAAGCGGCGCACGCCGGTGGCGAACACAGCCTCTTCACGCTCCTCTGCGTGATATCCCTTGATAACCCGGACGCCGCCCAGCGACTCTGCGAGCCGGCCCGTGACTTCGGCATTGATTTTCCCGCGTTCGCGAAAGATCGGCCGGATGGTGCTAAACGCCTTGTTGAGGACGACAGCGAAACACAATAGAAAACCAAACGCCAGCACGGTCATCAGGGCGCTGATACGGAACAGGACCACCAAGGCAATCAGGGAAGTCAGCAGACCGCCTGCCAGCTCGACCAGTCCCGTTCCCAACAGATTGCGCACGCCCTCAACGTCGGTCATGATGCGCGATACGAGGTTGCCGGTTTTGTTGGCATCGTAAAACGAGACGGGCAGCCGCGAAATGTGTCGCTGCACCTTTTCGCGCAGCTCGGTGATCAGGCGCTGGGCTGCTTTGGAAAGCAGTTGCGTCAGTGAAAAAGAGGTGATGCCCTGGAGTACCGTGGCGCCCAGCACGGTCAGCACGATCTCAAATAGCGGGTGGAGTAAGGAAGCACCAATCCGGAAACCCGGTTGATGGCCATCAAGAAGAAACCAAGGGCAATGAGTTTCTTGCGGGGGCGCAACAATTCCCAAACCACCGGCGCGACGGCGCGCAAGCGCTTGGTGGTCATGGGCGGCTTTTGAGCTGGTTTGACGGACGGCTTGGACGGTGAACTCACCGCTTGGTTAGACATCAACAGACCCCGGCTCGCTTCATTTTAAGTGCATTCCGGCAGGGAGGATACCTGCCTGTTTGGGCAGGTATAACGGGGAGAGTGAACTCAAACGGCTTGTCCAGCGCAATATCCGGAAGCCCACGCCCACTGAAAATTGAAGCCGCCGAGATGGCCGGTCACATCCACGACTTCGCCGACAAAGAAAAGGCCGGGAACTTTTCTGCTTTCCATGGTTTTCGCGGACAACTCGGCGGTATCCACGCCGCCTACTGTCCCCTCGGCCTTTTCGTATCCCTCGGTGCCACTCGGCACCAGCTTCCAGCGATGACTCTGTCTCTCTAGTTCATCCAGGGACTGATTGGAAAAGGCTTGCGGAGAATGCAGTTCGAGCCAACGATCGGCAAGCCGGTTCGGGAGCACTTGGCGCAACGCCGTCTTTGCAGCCGCCAAATCCCTTCGCGCCTTCGGTGGTCGAAGCTCAGCAGTCCATTCGCCGTCGGGCACCAGGTCAAGCACGACTTGCTCGCCGCTCCACCAGTAAGAGGATATTTGCAGGATGGCCGGTCCGCTCAAGCCGCGATGCGTGATCAGCATCTTGTCGCGAAACTCCGCACCGTCGAGAGTGGCGATCACTTCGGCAGAGACTCCGGAAAGATCGCCGTAGTTTTTGTGATCCTCTGGGTTGAATCGCAATGGAACCAGTCCCGGACGACATTCCTGAACCCTGATACCGAACTGGCTGGCGAGGTCATAGCCAAAGGAAGTCGCGCCAATTTTAGGGATGGACAAACCGCCGGTCGCGACCACGAGCACGGGCGCTTGAAACTCGGCAGACCCGGTTCCAACCACAAAGCGGTCTTCTCTGCGAACTTCGCGAACCGGAGTATTTAGAAAGATCATTACGCCGCTCTGCGCACATTCGCGCTCGAGCAAACCGACAATTTCCCGCGCCGATCCATCGCAAAAGAGCTGTCCCTTGGCTTTTTCGTGATAAGGAATGCCATGTTTCTCCACGAGAGCGAGGAAGTCCTGAGGGGTGTAGCGCGCCAGTGCCGACTTACAGAAATGTGGATTGGCGGAGAGAAAGTTTTCCGGCCGGCAATGCAGATTCGTGAAATTGCAGCGACCGCCGCCAGAGATCAGAATCTTTTTGCCCGCGCGTTCACTGCGCTCCAGAACAGCCACTTTCCGCCCGCGCTTGCCTGCCTCGATGGCACACATCAAGCCAGCCGCTCCGGCCCCTAACACGATGACGTCGAACTGGTGGATCATTTTGAGGTCAGGTGAAACATCGAGGCTGCCTGAACTTTCAGAATGCTACCGGAGAAGACGACGGTTGTCGCGCAAAGGAGAGGGGCCGGCATGTGCCGGCCCCGAAGAACCCAAGAATTCCTGAAACGGATTACTGTTGTTACTGGTTGGTGTCCTTTTTCATCGAGCCCTTCTCACCCTTCATCATCTTTACCGAGGTGACCTGGATTTCGCCACTGGTTGCGTCGGTGCTTCCCTTCAGCTCGACGTGATGACCTTCATGCCCTTTCACGGCGTCCGGGTTGGCAATCGTCCAGCTCTTGCCATCCGTATCGCTGACCAGGCTCTTGCCATCCTGACTGATGGTGCCCTTAACGCTGCCCGACTTGGCTGCGCGGCTTCCCTTGCCCATGGTGGAATCGTTTTGTCCCGTCGATCCCTGATACGAACCGTTTTGGTTCGATGTGGGCGCACTTTGGGTGGTGTCGGTGTTGTTCTGTGTCGAAGAACCGTTACTTTGCGCCAGCGCGATCAGCGGCAGCGCGAGAAACATCGAAAGCGAAAGGCCTAACAATTTCTTCATGCTGTATTCCTCCTAAATTGCTAATTGCAAATTCACTGTCAACTGCCTGGCCCGTAAATCCTTTACCCAGCTTTGCGCTCGTACGTGGTGTCGCTCTCTGGAAGATTCCAGCCTGCCACCTGGTTTTCGGCTTCCTCTTTTGCGATGCCGTAGCGCTCCTGGATTTTGCCCACCAAACGCTCGCGTTCTCCGTTGATCACATCCAAATCGTCGTCGGTAAGCTTTCCCCACTTCTTGCGGACCGATCCCTTCACCTGAGTCCATTTACCTTTTGCTTGTTCCCAGTTCATTCCTTACCTCCCATTAAAAGTGGTGCGCCACTACGATGCGGAAACGGGCGCCTACAAAGTGTGTGTATTTCTCTACGACCCTACGCCAAGCACGAGGGACTGGGTGTCCGGTAGATTCTGTAGAGCAGGCCGGAAGAACCGTAGGTAAGTTCGGAATAGCGTGAAGGCCTGCAAAGTTGGGGGTGCGTACAGTATTGGCTGGAGGGGTAAGATGTACGCGGTGACGCGGGAGAGAACGGGAGCT
>QIAI01000550.1 GCA_003224995.1 Acidobacteriota bacterium | reverse complement strand
TCAATTCCAGCAGAATGGCTTTCTGCGCATGCAAGCGATTCTCCGCCTGCTGGAAGACGAGCGAGCGCGGCGAATCGATGACCTCGTTGGTTACTTCGTCTCCCCGGTGCGCAGGCAGGCAATGCAGGAAAATGGCATCGGGCTTTGCCTTGGCAAACAGCTGTGCATTGACCTGGTACGGGCGGAAGATCTTTCCCCGCTTCTCCGTCTCGGCTTCGCAACCCATGCTGGCCCACACGTCCGTATAGACGACATCGGCGTCGGCCACGGCGTCCGCAGGGTCGTTGGTTACAGTGCAGCTGCCTCCGGTTTCACGCGAACGCTCGCTTGCCCAGCGCACCGCTTCGGCCTTGGGTTCGTATCCCCGAGGTGTAGCCACCCAAACATGGGCGCCCAGCTGAGCCCCGGCGAACATGAGCGAATGAGCCACATTGTTGCCATCGCCGACAAACGTCACCTTCAGCTTTTCCAGACTGCCTTTGGCCTCCCAGATGGTGAGGTAGTCCGCCATGGCCTGGCAGGGATGGCTGTAGTCGGTCAGTCCATTGATGATGGGGATTGAGGCATACTGCGCCATTTGCTCCACCATTTCATGCGCGAAGGTGCGAATCATGATGCCCTGGCCCATGCGCTCGAGATTCTTGGCCACGTCGTAAATCGACTCCCGCTTGCCCAGGTTGATCTCGGATGGCGACAGGTAGATCGAAAATCCGCCGAGTTGCTGAATGCCTACATCGAAGGTGACCCGGGTGCGCAGGGATGGCTTCTCAAAAATCAGGACCAGGGTTTCGCGCTTCAGCGACTCACAATACGTTGTGGGGTGAGTCTTGATCTGGCGGGCGAGGATCAGCAGGTAGAGAATTTCAGACGGCGAGAAGTCCTTGATCGATAGAAAGTCGTTTCCGTTCATCGCTACACTCCTGCGGTGGCCGGTTGATGATCGTGCATGAAGGTGGCGAGCCGGTCGGACAAGCCGGGCCTGGTGAGTTCTTCGACTTTGTAACTCACGCGCAGGTTGGGCCGGTCAATCTTGGTCGCAGGGAGTGCGACGGATGGTCTCTTCCAGCTCATGGCGTTGCAGATCGCTGTAGCCCATCGCCGGCAACAGACTGGTCAGATGCTGATAACGCTCGAAGGTTCCGCGAATCGAGCCGACCGCGTAGGGGCGCGGATCGACAAGTTCGGCCGCGCCGCATTGGCGAGCGGCCACCACTCCCGCCCCGTATGGCATTTCTCCATGGGTCAGCGTGGGACCGTCTTCCACCACCAGCACGCGCTTGCCGCGAACCAGTTCCGGATTGTCGAGTGACACGCGACAGGCCATGTCACAGACCAATGCACCCGGATTGTGCAGCCGGATGTTCCGGCGAACGCTTTCGATGTCGGCCTGTTGCGCGCTATCCACCTTGTTGATGACCAGCACATCGGCGCGCCGGAGATTGACTTCGCCCGGGTAATACGCCAGTTCATGTCCGGGACAATGCGGATCGACCACCACGATTTCAAGATCGGACTTGTAGAACGGAGTGTCATTGTTGCCGCCGTCCCACAGAATGACGTCGGCTTCCTGCTCGGCTTGGCGGAGAATCTTTTCGTAGTCCACGCCCGCATAGACCACCGTTCCTTCACAAATATGCGGCTCGTATTCCTCGCGCTCCTCGATGGTGCACTGCTGCAGGTCAAGGTCTTTGAGGGTGGCGAAGCGCTGGACGGCTTGAGCCGCCAAGTCTCCGTACGGCATGGGATGACGAATGACTACCGTCTTGCGATCCTGCTTGCGAATCTCCGAGGTGACCAGTCTGGATACCGGGCTCTTCCCGCAGCCCGTTCGCACGGCGCAGACAGAGATGACCGGCACTTTGGAAGCAACCTGGGTGTGCTCGGTCCCGAGCAACCAGAAATCAGCACCGGCGGCCGAGGTCCTTGACGCCAGATGCATCAGGTTCTGATGTGAAATGTCGCTGTAGGAAAAGACCACCACGTCGACGGAGTAGTCCTCGATCAGACTTTCGAGGTCTTTCTCTTCAAAAATCGGGATGCCGTCTGGATATAAGCGCCCGGCCAGTGCGGGTGGGTAGCGACGTCCCGCAATGTCGGGAATCTGCGTGGCGGTAAAAGCGACCACCTGGTAGTCGAGATTTTGGCGGAAGACAACATTGAAGTTATGAAAGTCGCGGCCTGCGGCTCCGAGTATCAAGACGGTTTTCATAATGACCTCACCACTGATTACTCTGCATTTTCACTGGTTTGGAGGGGTTCGGCTGTGCTCCGAGTCACCAGCAGATGTGACTAGTGGGCGAACCGCAGGCTGCGCAGCGGGAAGGACCAACGGCTAAGTCTCTGACTTTACGGGATATGGCAGACGATAAATCGTGGTGTGCCCGGAACTATCGTACGGGCATTCGCGGCCCAACGCCCGCTCAGCCCTGGTGTCTTGCCGTGGACTCGCGAATCACCAGCTCGGGCTCGATGGCGATTTCCCGGGGCTCGTCTTTATCGTTTTCGATTCGCTCCAGCAGGGTTTGCGCGGCGATTGTCCCCATGCGCATAAGGGGCTGTCTTACGGTAGTGAGGCTGGGGGTATTGTAAGCGGCGCCCTGAATATCGTCGAAGCCGACGATGGAGATATCGTGAGGCACGCGCAAGCCTTCTTCCTGGAAGGCACGGATTGCGCCCAGGGCGGACAAGTCGTTGTAAGCAAAAAGCGCAGTGAAGGACGCATTGCGCTCCAGCAGTTGCTTGGCGAAGGGGTATCCCAGTTGCGGCGTCGCATCGTTGATATCAATCTGCACCGTCAACTCAGGCTTGATCTCGATGTTCAATTCTTCGGCTACTTCGCAGATTGCGTTCCAGCGACTTTCCGAGTCGGAACTGAAACTGGCGCCTTTCATGAAAGCAATACTGCGATGGCCCAGATCGGACAGATGTTGCAGAGCAAGGCGGGCGGCGTGATGGTGATCGAGCAGGATGTTGGTGACCCGGGGAAAAGCCTTGTGACCGGCGACCGCCACCGTAGGTAGAGAGGGCGCCTCGCGTAACTTCATATCAATGGTGATGAAGCCTTCCACCCCGCGTTCCAGCAGGATTTGCGCGTAGCGCTCCAGCAGTTCGGGATCGTGACGATGAACCACCGTGAGGAAAAAGAAATTCTTGGAGCGCAAGTACTGTTCGATCCCGCTGATGACGCCCGAGCCGTAAGCATCGCCGATCTCTTCGACGATCACGCCAATGGTGTAGGTACGCTTCTTGCGGAGGTATTGCGCGAAGAAATTCGGCTTGTAATTCAGCTCGCGCGCCGCGGTCATGATGCGCGTCTTGGTGCGCTGCGGGATGGAGCGGGATGAGGGCGCATTGTTGAGAACGGAAGAAACCGTGCCCGGAGTCAGGCCGAGATGGTCCGCAACCGCCTTCAGGGTAACCACCCCAGGTTTCTTAAGCCGCAATTTCTTGTCTTTAGGCATAATTGCGAGTGCGACGTGGACCTCACAATATCAGGCGCATCTGGCGAAAGGAAATCGTACTCAGAAGGCAGTGCCGCCCCGGCCCACACGGGCGAGAATTGTATCGCAGAAAATCGATTTTGTTTTCTCTAAACTGCGGCGGCAGCGGATCGCGCCATCTTTAGCGGCGGCTGGCCGGCACAACCTCCCGGGTAGCGGTCGGGTTGAAAGAATGCGCCTGTGCCGAGGGGAGTGCGACTTTCTCAGTGATGCCCTTTCCTTCGACCACCGTGTAGATGAAATCGGCGGGCACTTCCCGCAGGGTCTCGACTGTGCCGTTGGGCCAGCGGATGCTCACTTCCTCCATTTTGTTGCTGCTTCCCAACCCGAAGTGCTGGCGCAAATCATTTTGCGAGATATAGCTCGACCCGGATTTTACTTCGCTGATCTGCGTCACGTTTCCGCTTCGCACGCTCACCCGGGCCCCGATCGCCAGCCGGTTGCTTTTCGTGCCTTGTAACTTGAAGAGGACGCGATGGTTGCCATTCTGGCAGTGATTCAAAAGCAACGAGGGAGGCTCGCCGACGTTCAAGGTCACAACGTCCACACAGCCGTCGTTATTGAGGTCGCCAAAAGCCACTCCTCGGCGGGAGTGGAGCGGAACGCCAGCGAGTCCGGCGCCCGCAGAAACTTCCTCGAAGGTTCCATTGCGCAGATTGCGGAAGAGAAGCAGCGGCTGGCGAAAGTGCGCGGCATTGGGAATGGTATCGACCTGCGGGTAGACGTGACCATTGGCAGCCAGAATATCGAGCCAGCCGTCATTGTCCACGTCGAAAAAGCCGGTACCCCAACCGACAAAGGGATGGGTGGGTTGCGCGATTTGTGAACTCCAGCTGACGTCGCTAAACCCATCCGGCCCATTGTTCCGATACAAAGTATCGGACTGGTCGACAAACTCCGTCACGAAAATGCTAAGCCGGCCGTCATGCCGGTAATCTCCCAAATCGACGCCCATGGACCCGAGTTCCTGACCGAGGTAGTTGGGGCCGTCATCATTGGCCACATAGAGATCAGGCCAGCCATCATTGTCGAGATCACCCCAGACCACGCCCATGCCGTAATAGCGATGGGCGTCGTCCACCCCGGCCCGCTTGGAGACTTCTTCGAACGTACCGTCGCCCCGGTTATGAAACAGGAAGTCGCCTTCGCCTTGCATGCCCCAGGGACCGCACTGCACTTGCACTCCCCGGAACTGGCAGAATTTTTCGTTGCTGCCCAACTCCGGAAGCTTGTTGATATCCACGTGGACGTAGCGGGAAACGAACAGATCGACGTGCCCATCGCGATCGTAATCGCCCCAAGCCGCGCCCAGGCTCAGGCCGCCTGCCGCCACTCCAGCCTTTTCCGTCACATCCTCGAACTTGCAGTTTCCCAAGTTGTGATAGAGGGCGTTGCCCCCATAGCCCGTGACGTAAATATCGGGCAGACCGTCATTGTCGTAGTCAGCCACGGCAATCCCCATTCCCCAGCCTTTCCGCGAGAGGCCTGCCGCTTGCGTGATATCGGTGAACTTGAGATCCGCGTCCTGGTGATAAAGCGTAATCATCGGGTCGCCGCCCTGTTTGCGATAGCGATCCACGTTCGAGCCATTCACCGCGATGATGTCGAGCCGGCCGTCATTGTCGCAGTCGATCAAGCCGATGCCGCCGCTGACCGACTCGATGATGTAGCGCTTCTCCGTAGAGGAGATGTGGGAAGTCGTCAATCCGGCCTGCTGAGCAATGTCTTCGAAGCGCGGCAGGGATGCTGAAGGCGTGGAACTTTGGCGGGCAGGAGCGGAAGCGGATCCCGTGGGACTGACTTGCGCAAAGGCCAGAATCGCCGAGAAAAAACCCAGAAAAAGAAGCCTGCGCATGGGACTGAGTGCCCCGATTGTAGCCCATTGCGCCTGAGCTTGCGACCGTTCCCCCGTCAGTTCCCACATTCCCCGTTTGTCCCCACATTCCTCTGTCATCCCGAGTTGCCTCTCAGCTTTGTCATCCTGAGCGTAGTGAGGCGCAGCCGCACGGAGTCGAAGGACCCCATCGCACTCGGCGTCGCCTCCGACCTATCAACATTTTTGACGAGAATTTCTCTCCCTCGTGCGCTTACGTGATTCGCAGCAGAAACTGATCGCTCCGCAGAGACTCCGGTTTCGAAAATCGCGAAACATGGCGCAGCCGGCTAACCAATATCAAGAAGCGGATAGTTGCGCTGTAAAGCATTACCCGACGGATGGTTCAGCTTGACCTATGGAGGCGATATCGGGCAAGAACACCCTGTGAAACGTCTCGTTTGTCCCCCCGTTGAGCTGCTCGTCAGTCTCCATATTGGGGTGCTTGCGTGCTTTCGCCTGTGGGCCGGGCGTTCTTTAAAGTGGCCAATTTCAGGAAGGTCTCCAGTCGTACATGTCCTTTCTCGTTGCGCTTTTGAACTGGCGTGCTTCGGCTCTCCACCTCCGTAACTTGCTGCAACGATTACCGCCTACTAGCCTGAAAGGGATGGAACTGCGCGCCCTTTTGTTCACTTCCGACGGCAGCAGCACAGCCACGCTGTGCCAAGTCCTAACGGAACTCGGCATGCAGGCGGAGATCTGCGCGGAGAGGGTGACGGCGATCCCGCGGATCGCGAGTGAGAATTACGACGCGATCATCGTGGATTGGGATCTGGAAGAAGACGCCAAGCTGCTTTTGAAAAGCGCGCGCACACAAAAAGCTCAAGGCTTGAATCTCGCGTTAGTGCGCGACGACGCTGCGGTTGCGCGTGCTCTGCAACACGGCGCCAATTCGGTTATCAAGAAGCCCATTGACGCGAACGAGGCGCGGGAAACGCTTTCCACGGCACGCGACCTGATTCTCTCTCGACACACAGAACAACGGGAGAAGAGGCCAGCTTCCGAGCCGAAGTCAGGATTTACGCCGCAGAGCATGATGCGCAGTGCCTTTGAGGCCGAAGAAAAGATGAGCAAGCCGGAGAACTCCGGCGGACTCGGATGGCAGGCGGCGCGCGGACCGGCTTCGCTCGAGAAGCAGGACACGGAATTGCGAGAGGTCCAGCCCGTAACCCAGAAACGCTGGGACGAAGTGAAAACCATTTTTCGCGAAAGCCCGGAAGAGCCGCAGGCG
>QIAI01000549.1 GCA_003224995.1 Acidobacteriota bacterium | reverse complement strand
CGGGACTTTTATTGGGGCTACTGCTCGCACTCAATACGGCGTCCAGCTCGCAGAAAAGGCCGGAGGCCAAGAACTCCCGCCCGCTCGTGCTGACGGGCTCGATCCCATTGCCGCAGGTACAGGGGCGCATCGACCACATGAGCTTCGATCCGAAGGGAAGGCTCTTTCTGTCTGCGCTAGGCAACAACACAGTAGAAGTTCTGGATTTGTCGGCTGGAATGCGCTCGCACCAAATTTCTGCGGTGATCAGGCCGCAGGGAGTTTTGTACTGTGGGGATCAAAACAAGCTGTTTGTCGGCAGCGACGAGGGCAAGCTGTATGTCTACGACGCAAGTTCCTTCAAGCTGATCGACTCCATCGATTTCGGAGATGACGTGGATAACCTGCGTTTTGAGGCAGTCAAGAAGCAAGTGTATGTCGGGTATGGGGACAAGGAAACGGGGGCCATTGCAGTAGTGGACGCGGACACGAACCGGCGTGTGAAGGAATTCAAGCTCGGGGCTCATCCCGAATCGTTTCAGTTAGAGAGTGCGGGACCGAACATGTACGTAAACCTACCCGACCGGAATGAAATCGCGGTGGTAAATCGTGAGACGTCGGCCGTTGTCCGTTGGAAAATGAAATACGAGAGCAATTTTCCCATGGCGCTCGATGAACAGGATCATCGGCTGTTTGTCGCGACCCGATCTCCCGCTCGTTTGATGATTTATGACACGAGTAGCGGCCGCAGCATTGCCGAGTTTCCCTGTGTGCAGAATTCCGACGACTTGTTCTTTGACGCGGCGCGCAAGCGTATTTACGTCGTCGGCGGGGAAGGCTACATCGACACTTTCCAGCAAGACAGCAGCAAGCAGTACCATCCGCTTGCGAGAACCACCTCGCAGTTAGGCGCACGCACCGCGGGATATTTCGGAAAAGGGAAAAAGGGATTCGACTTATTTTATGTGGCGGTGCCGGCGCGAGCCTCGGCGCAAGCGGAAGTACTCATTTATACGCTGCAGGATTAGCGCGGAGAGTATTCGTGCGCGAACAGGACCCTTACGCCACGGCCGCGAGGGCAAAGGGTGCTTGTATAATCAACTCTATCGCAGCATATCAGCGAAAGTGGCGGAATTGGCAGACGCACCAGACTTAGGATCTGGCGGGGAAACCCGTGGGGGTTCGAGTCCCCCCTTTCGCACCAACTTAAAGGATTTCGATTCATACATCAGCAGATTCCATCCCCGAAGAGTGGGGCCGTGTTATTTATGCGGGCCCGCCGGATGGGTTTCGCTAAGTTTCTTGATGATGTCCTCGCTGGGATTTCCACCTTTGCAGGCGGGATGTCCGTACCCGCTGCTACTCACACCATTTTGAATATCGAAGATGAGATTATCGCTCGGGCCCGGGGCGACGCCCATCGGCACGACATCCAAGGCGAGGGTGTGACGCGCTTTCCATGCAATGACGTGATCCGCGCAGGAGGTGTCGCCGCTGACGCCGAGGGCTCCCACGATTTTTCCGTTCTTATCGTAAAGCGGAAGTCCCCCGCCGAATACGATGACGCCGCCGATCGGCTTGCCTACTAAGGGGTCATCGGGCTGGTCGAATTTTTGCGGATCCCCGGCAAACGCCGTGTTGGGATTCGGACCAGTCACGATGCTGTAAAGCGAGTTGCCCGGTTGCGCAGCGGAAAAAATGTTTCCTGAGGAGAGCGCAAAATTGTCGGTGCTAAAGGCATTCGCTGTATTGGCTTTCTCCGCGGAGACGAGACGACTGCCGGGCCATTCCGCACCTCGATTGGGTCCGGTAAAAACGACAGCGCACACCACGCCATCGCGATTTACGACCGTGCCCCATTCCTGGTTTCCGAGACCGCCATTCGCACCCTTACCCTCTTTGACAGCGCTGGTCAGAGCTGCCTTGAGCTTGTTGTAGTCCGGAACCTTAGAACAGTCTTGCG
>QIAI01000548.1:2560-2993 GCA_003224995.1 Acidobacteriota bacterium | reverse complement strand
CGAGGCTGTAAGCCGTTATGCCGACAATTCTCTGGTGCTTGTACTCATGGTCCAGCAGAGAGGCGATCGTCCACATCTGAATTGCATGACCGGAGGGAAACGAAGTTCCTCCGCCCCAAAAATCGCCGGGGTTCTTCTCGTCGGGACGATTACGCCGAAATACCTCCTTCAATACTCCGGACACAATCAGGCTGTCGAGCAGAGACTCCGTTCCGAGAACACCGATCTCTCGCCCCTTCGGATTGTCCCGCCATGCTCCATAGACATATGAGCCGGCGACGATAGGAATCAGTGTGTACGACGCCCCGATTTGGGAAATCCTGCCACCCCAACGGACTTGCCCGCGACTGTTTTCAAACGCGTTCGCGATATGGGTATCGCTCGCAATCAGTGCCCCCGTCGCAGCCATCGGCACCAGCCATTCCAGCGCATT
>QIAI01000548.1:0-2551 GCA_003224995.1 Acidobacteriota bacterium | reverse complement strand
GAGCATAATATTCAAGAACAATTTTCGCAGTAGCGGCTTTGGCCGTTCCGTGTCGCCAGGGTAAAAGATGCGGTCGCGGCGGTCTAATACTGGAGATGGTTGGCTTCCCGGATCAGCGCTTGTTGCGTCGGGTTGGAGCGCAGCGGTTCCGTCGACTAGATCTGCATTGACCGCGAGTTGTCCAGGGGACAACCCATGATCGCTTGCGCTTGCCGCAGTTGCGAGAGTTCCTGCGATGATGACTATTTGAAGCAACCGAGGTACCGTCATTGCTTGAGCCACCTGAGCTCTTCGATGCGGATTCGGCTGTATGCGTTTGCGTCATCACTCGTGTGAAATCTCCATCGAGGTCATGTTTCACAAGTATTTACGGGAGATAGCGCCCGCTTTTTTTGTTTTGCTTGGCAACGCCTAAGAAGTGCTGCCGAAGGGTGCGCAAACGGAATTGTTAAGACTACCTTACCGTTAAGACTACCTTCGCCTGGAGATCTGTGTTTGGTCCTAGCGGGGATTGAGTCGGTCCGGTGCACCACCGTCGTGGTTTTGAAAGGTGGCACGCGAGAGTGTATCGGTTTGGTGTTGTGGTTCGAATTCCTCGAGTAGAACCAATTAAGAAGGTTGATTAAAACAGTCTGACGCCACCCTCGCAACGCATTTCAGCTACATTTCGTTTATTGACCAGGGCCAAGTACTTCATCGATAGCCTCGAGCAGCGCTTCGGGGCCGTCAATCGCTTTCACGGTTTTGTCAGAGGTGACCGACAGATAGCTTGTGGGCATGATCGCGATGATCTTTCCCTGGGGATTTCGCACACGAAAAACTCGGCAAATTTCCGAGCCGAGTGCCCGGAGATGGTGTGCCCAATGAGAAGAATCTCAAAACTCTCGTCTTGCAAGATTCTGTCAGTCTCTTGCCTGCTCGAAGGCCAGGTGACGCAATAGCCGGCTTGGCGCAGAACCATCGCACGCAGTTTGCCGAGCTCGGGATTTGCCGCTAAGGAAAGTATGCGTGCCTTCATGCAAGTTTCCTTTGATGCAACTCAACCCGATCGCGACAGTTATCGTACAAGCCGGGAGTAGCAGGGACCTGCGGGAGCTCGCGTGGTCGGTTTACTGCAGTGAGCTCAAATCGCTCGGCTACATCACCTTCACTATTTTCGGATGACGCGGCAAACGGCAGCCATCAGCGCCGCACGACCATCATCTGCGGCGCGGTGCGAGCAACATCTAATGTAATTGACCAATATAACAGACTATGGTAATCTAATGTGGTTAATTAGCAAAAAGTCATGACAAAGTCCAAACAAGAGCCGATGCACGAGGTTGCCATCTCCGAGTTCAAAGCGAAGTGTTTGTCTTTGCTAGACCAAGTCAATCGGACAAAACATCCATTGCGGATCACCAAACGCGGCAAAGCAATCGCCGACGTATTCCCTCCAAGTTTGGTGCAAGAAAAGAACTGGCTGGGTTCAATGGCGGGGCGGATGAAAATCACAGGTGACATTGTTTCCCCAGTCATCGACATCGCAGATATTGAGGCGCTTCAAAAGTGAAATTACTGCTGGACACCCATATCTGGTTGTGGAGCTTGCTGGATCCTCACCAGCTTTCAAAGCGTGTACAGCACGAATTGCAAGATTCGAGTAACGAGTTGTGGTTATCACCCGTAAGCACATGGGAGGCGCTGCTGTTACACTCGAAGGGTCGCATACAGTTACTCGGTAACCTCCGGGACTGGCTGTCCGACGCGACCGCGCCCATGCGGGAAGCCCCAATCACCCACGAAGTCGCTCTGGCCGCTCACGAACTACCGTTCCAACATCCTGACCCCGCTGATCGCTTCTTGGCCGCCACGGCTCAGGCGTTTGGGCTCACCCTTGTTACCGCAGACCGTCGCTTGTTGGGGCTAGGAAACATAGCTACTTTGGGAAATCATTGATTCGCTCTGCCATTGAAAGCGAACTTAGAGCATCCCAGTTCTCAATTCACTGAGAAGAAGGGTGTTCAAGGCATTGCCTGAGGACCAGCGGGAAGCAAAGCTTCAATGATCACCTGGTGCCGCGCTATGAGGTTACCGGTGGTGAAGCCCATAATTGCGTGATCGGTTTCCACATTTCTCCGACAATCTGCTTTTCTGGGAATTGCAACCCAGAGTTGGGGCTTAATTCTTGATAATTGTCTCTACCATTTCAAGCAGAGCCTTGATGTCATTGGGGCAAACGTGCGCATCAGCCGCATCCAGCCCGCCCTGTCCCGCTTTGGTATGGCGATTATCTCTTGAAGTCCCGGGCGAGCGACGATAAAGTCCGGGATTTGGTAGTGAGCTTGGCGATCAGAGAAGGATTCTCTCACCAGGTTGCGCTCGCGGTCAGTTTCCGTGAGTCCGAGCAGTTTCGGCTATTTTCAGAGAACCATGTTGGACATCCGCCAACGACCGGGCGGAGTGCATTAATTCACTTCTGATGGGATACAGCTGAGCCAACGAGTACTTCTCGCCTGTGCGCTCAGCGGTGGTTATCGCTTTTTCGATTGTTACAAGCCCGTTCTCAACG
>QIAI01000547.1 GCA_003224995.1 Acidobacteriota bacterium | reverse complement strand
CGCACTCCGTGCCCGCCGGCAGCATCAGCATGGCTTGATGAACTCCCGTGGGCTTCGGATAACCCGCGTCCACGCAGCCCGACACATTCACCTTCTTATCTTCGCTGGACACGGTGAGGCGAAGCACTCCAGGAACAGGCGTAATCCCATCGTTCGCCAGGCCAATCACCAGCCCGGGAGTGTCGTCCCGCTTGAATGTCCAGATAAAGGATGGACGGATGCGATACCCAATCTGGCGTGCCATCTCGTCGATGGGCCCCGGGTACTTGTCGTAATAGCTCAGAAGATTCGCGGCATTCTGGTTGTGCCAGACCCAGAGCGACAAATAGTTCGCTCCCACATCGGCGACGTGCGAAATGATCTGCTCGTTGTACGTGATGCCGTCTTCATCGCTGCGCAGCTGTTTCGGATCGCCTGTAGTAAAGCCCACTTCGCAGATGGCCGCCGCCCACGGCGGTCGGTAACTGAGCGCCTCGATTTGCGTATTCTCAATGAAGATCGTATCGGTGCGAAGCCAGTTACCGGAACGCATCGTGCGCTCGACCAGATCGTTGTTGCCCACATTGCTGAAATCGGGTTGCGTGTTCGTCACCAGTGGGACTTTGGTCCATTGCTGTAACTGCAGCTCGAACATCTTCGCCCAGGTCTGCTCCGCAACCAGGTTGCTGGGAAAGGGATTGCCTTCGTAGGGCCAGGTGTGCCCTTCGCCCCAGAAGCCATACATCATCGTGTCCACGAACTCGACTTGCGGATGACCGTTGAGTTCGGCGGCCAGCAGTTCATTCAACTCGCGAAACGCCGCCTGATACGCCGGCTGATCGTAGCGTGGCACGAGGTGGTCTTTCCGGTAGCGCATCTCCGCCGGATTCCCTTTCCACTCTCCCTTGAGTTTCACGTACGGCACCTTGTTCATCAGGAACTCGGGCATGCCAGGTTCGTCGACGTCGGGATTCTCCAGTTGCACCCGGAACCCGACGGGCTTGTTGTACTGTTTCGCAAGATCGAGGCTGACTTTCCACCACTCCGCGAACTCGAGCTTTCCCGGCTGTTTCTGCACCTCGCGCCAGTTCGGGCGGAGGTAGATCTTCTGCGCGAATGGCAGCTTGACCAGGTCCTCGAGCGTCCGCTCCATCGATTGCCCGGGAACGTGCGGCGTCCCCGTGTCGTCGGAAAGATAGACGATCATCCCCGTGCCGTAGTTGCTGACAATGTCCCGCGAGGGCGACGTGATCATCCAGACATCGCTGTCAGGAACGACCGCGCACGGCCCGTATTGCGGGAACGGACCCTGGTAGAGGCGGTCGGGTACCGCAGGCCCCGGGCCCCAATCGTATCGATCCCAGTTGTGCTCAGGAACAGCGGCGTTGGCGGTGGCGGTGTACAAGCCAAGAGAAAGTCCGGTGGCAGTCGCGGACTGAAGGAAGCGGCGTCGGTCCATAAGAACTCCGGTGCTGCGGGCGGCCCGCCCCGCCAGCACCCGAGATCATACTCGCCCCCGAAACAAGATGAAAGTATAAGTAACCATTCGAAAGCACGCCACGTAGGGCAGACGCCCCTCTGCCCAGCCGAGCAAAGCTCGGCAGGCTTTCTCGGTGCGAGCGCGAATTAAGGCATCCAAAAACGCAATCACGTGTCAAAAGAAAACCAGTCGTGCTGACGCACGACTGGGCAGACGAGGGCGTTGCCCCTACGTGAGCGTCTTGACAAAATGTCATATTAGATTTAGTCTAATTTTTTCATGCAAGCAGAGGCGATTAAACAGTCCCTGGAGGACTCTGGGTTGCGGTGTACGCCGCAGCGCTATGCCGTGATGGCATTCCTGATGGAATCGAACCGCCATCCCACGGCTGCGGAAATCTTCGAAGCCGTGAATCGAATGGATCCGCGCTCCTCGCGAGCCACGACTTATAACAATTTACGGGACCTGGTGCAGGCGGGTTTAGTGCGCGAAGTGGCCGTCGAGGGCCGCTCCGCGCGATTCGATGCGAAAGGCATGCGGCATCACCACTTCATCTGTGATCGCTGCGGCAACGTCGAGGACATTGAGTGGTACAAAGTGCCCAGGCCTGCCTCGACTTCCCTTGGAAAACGCATTCTTCGCGAATGCGAACTGATTTTCCGTGGGCTTTGCACGAAATGCGCTCCCCGGCATGCCTCTCGTTAGGGAAGCGTCACAAAACAACAAAGCGGCGTGCGAGCACGCCGCCGCTGCTACGTTCGTAGTTCTTCGCAGTTTTTGAAAAAATTCGAAGGAAGATACACACATGGAAAATAAAGCTACTGTTGACGCGCACACCCAGGCAACCCAACAAAATATCGAAGGCCAATGCCCGTTTACCGGCGCAGCCGCCATCCGCACCAACCGCGATTGGTGGCCGAACCAACTGAACGTTCAAGTCCTCCATCAGCACTCCCCACTTTCCGATCCGTTGGGCGAGGAGTTTGACTACGCCA
>QIAI01000546.1 GCA_003224995.1 Acidobacteriota bacterium | reverse complement strand
CGCCACATCCTGCCCTCCTGTAAAAAAATTGCGTGATCGGAATGCTAACCCTGCTCGCAAAGCACGGCAAGCCCGTGAGACTTACGAATACTCTCACGGAGCTTTTCCAGCTTACAGGTGTTCTCCACTGCTTTGGGTGGCTGCTGGACTGGCTGACATTTCATCGCTCAACGCGCGGAGATTTCGCAGTGAAAGCCCAGGACGCCGAGAATGGGACCGCTTTTCAACTTCGCTTGGAAAATAAAAAGAGGGCACGTCTCCCCCGAGGAGCGCGCCCTTGAGTATGTGAGAGAGAACTCGAATCTGCGGCCGGATTCCCGGGTAGCGGATGGTCGCGTGCAGGCCCCTGCGCGCTGGTTGGCTACCCGGGCATCAGGTATTCCAAGTTCGGGGGCAGTGTAGGGCAGGCGAGTCGGCTAAGTTGTCACGATTTTGTAAGAAAGTTTTCAAAACTTCTGCATTTGGAAGGTTCGAACTTTCACCGTTCCAAGCCTCGTAATCTCAAGTGACAGGCGGCAGGCATGCTTGGATTGCAGCCAAACCTTCGATCCCCTCAGCCTTGCGTGCGGTCGAGAAATTCCTCGTGCCACGCCATTTGGATGGCTTCCAGCTTGGCCTCGGTGGACTTCTGCGGGTCGCCTTTAAACTCCGGCAACTCCGTTACATAGCGATGCAAGTCAGTAAAACGCACGCTGAGCGGGTCGACTGCCGTGTGCTTCTCAGAGAGAAGGATTCCAATGTCCTCCGCGTCTTCCCATGTCAGGTCTTTGGGCATGAAAGGCTCCTTGAATGCAGCATGTCAGGTCTCTGGTCTTAGGTCTCAGGTCTCTGGTCTCAGGTCTCTGGTCTCAGGTCTCAGGTCTCAGGTCTCAGGTCTCAAGCTCTTAGCTGTTAGCCTTTAGCTCTTAATATCCTGTCCCGCAAATTCGCGCCATAAATCTGTCATCCCGACCGGAGCGAAGCGGAGTGGAGGGACCTTGTGTTTTCAACCGACCGGTTCTCTTCACTCAGGATTTTCCTAATGCTATTTATTGCTGGGACACTCCACTCGTAGCGCCTCACTCACAACAACACTCGCGATGATCAGGCTCCAGCTAATGGCTAAAGGCTAAGAGCCAACCGCCCTTTCAGTGCTCTTCCGAAACGTAATTGCGATTCCAGGCTGGAACTTCTACCACCACTTTGCCGGGTTTTGTAATGACCGCCTGGCAGCCGAGGCGAGAGTTTAACTGGAGATCGGCGGCCATGTCGAGACGGTCGGCTTCGTCATCTTCCATCTCCGACAAATTGTCAGCGCCTTCCTTCACCCAGACGTGACAGGTGGTGCAAGCGCAGTTCTCCCGTGATCCTTATAAGGCAGCTTGCCGTGTTCAAACTGCACGACCTTGCCTTCGGGAAGAAAGGTGACCTGAACCGTATTCTCACCCGGCGCATCCATGGTCGCGGCGCCGGTACTTTTTGTTTTCTCGTCAGACATAAGAACCTCTTGGTCAGGTGCCAGGTATCAGGTGTCAGGAAAACCGAATTCCTGAGACCCGACACCTGAGACCTGATACCTGCTTCACTCAAATTCTGCCTTCGCCATAGGATGCGGGGCTGCCGGGCCTTCGCCCATGTCGGCCTGCTCCATGGTCTTGCCTTTCAGGGCGGTTGAAACCGCACTGTCCATCATCAACTCGGCCAAATGCGTCGTAGCCTGATTGAGCTCATCGATTGCTTTTCGAATCGCCTGGTAATCTTCACCCTGCTTGACTTGGTTGAGAGCTTTTTCCAGCTTCGCGATCCGGCGCTGTTCGTCGGGCGTAAGCTGCTTCCAGGCCGGCCTGCTTCGGCCCTTGCCCAGTGCGGTGAGGATGGTTTCCGCCTCATTGCGTGCTTCGATCACCTGGCGCTGGCGGAAATCTTCCTCGGCATAATCAAAAGACTCGAGCAGCATGCTTTCCACCTGGTCATCGGTCAGGCCGTAACTGGGCTGGACTTCGATCTCGGCTTCCTGCCCGCTGCGCTGCTCGCGCGCCGACACATGCAAAATTCCGTTCGCGTCGATCAGGAAGCGCACCTCGATCCGCGGCATGCCGGCGGTCATGGGGGGAACCCCCTTCAGATCAAAGCGCGCCAGGGAGCGGCAATCTTTGGCTAACTCGCGCTCGCCCTGGAGAACATGAATGGCAACGTTGGCCTGTCCATCCACCTGGGTGGTGTAAAACTGGGTGGCCGACGCGGGAATGGTGGAATTCCGCAGAATAATCTTGTCCGTCACCCCGCCTGCGACTTCGATGCCGAGCGACAGCGGCGTCACGTCCAGCAAAAGCATTTCCTTGGTAGCTTCCGAGCCGCCGCCCAGAATGTTGGCCTGCACCGCGGCACCCAGCGCGACCACCTCATCCGGGTTGAGATCAGTGTGCGGCGCGCGCTTGAACAGTTCCTGGACCAAGCCGCGCACTTTCGGGATGCGAGTCGATCCGCCCACCAGAACCACCTCGTCGATCTGTTCGGGCTTGAGTCCAGCATCTTTCAGGGCCTGCTTGCAGGGACCGACGGTGCGATCGAGGATCGGCTGCACCAGCTGCTCAAATTGCTCGCGCGTGATCTCGCGCTGGTAGCGTTTGCCCTTGGGCAATTGGATGTCCAGTTTCGTCGAATTCTGTGAGGACAGCGCGATCTTCGCTTCGATGACGGCCTTGCGAATGGTCTGCACGCCCTCGCCACTGCGACGAAGGTCCAGCCCCAGGTCACCGCGAATGTCATCGAGAGCGATGGTGATCAGCAGGTTGTCGATGTCGTCGCCGCCGAGATGCGTGTCGCCGTTGGTGGCGACGACCTCAAAAATTCCGTCGTGCAGCTTGAGGATAGAAATGTCGAACGTGCCCCCGCCCAGATCGTAGACGGCAACAATCCCGTTCTTCTTTTTATCCAGGCCATAGGCGAGCGATGCGGCCGTCGGTTCGTTTACCAGGCGAAGCACATCGAGTCCGGCGATGCGTCCGGCGTCCTTGGTGGCTTGACGCTGGGCGTCGTTGAAATAGGCCGGCACCGTGATTACCGCCTTGCTGACCGGCCCGCCGAAATACCGCTCGGCATTGCGCTTCAACTGGCGCAGGATCAATGCGGAAATCTCGGGCGGAGTGTAGCTGCGATCGCCCAACTTGATGCGCAACACTTCCCCGGGCTGTAGATCCTCCGCGAGCCGGAACGGAAAGAGCTTGAGTTCGTCCTGACTTCCGAGCGGAACTGCCGACGATGACCTGGCCGTCCGGACCGAGAGCAGCGACCGACGGGACCAGGTTGAGACCGTCTTCGCCCGGGATAACCCCCGGCGTATCCCCCTGCATGAACGCCACCAGCGAGTTGGTGGTCCCAAGATCGATTCCGACAATGCGATCGCTAGGCATTGGGACTAACTGGCCTTCCGTTCCGCTGTCTCAGTCGGCTGTGATTCGGCGGTTTGGGTCGACCGATACAGGCGCACCGGCTTCCAGGCGTCAATGGCAGTCCCTCCGCTGATCATGCCCTGAATGAAAGACTCAAAGAACATATAGGGATGGATCGACGCCGGGGCACTCACCTCGTCGAGACGCCGGCGGAGCTCGGCGGGAATGGTGAACTCAATCGAGCTGAGGTTGTCCTTGAGTTGAGCCAGCTTGCTGGCGCCAATGATCGTCGAAGTCACGCCGGGCTGAGTGGCGACCCAATTGAGCGCTACCAGCGCGGGCGGACGTCCCATTTCCTTGGCGACTTCGAGAAGTACGTCAAGCACTTTCCAATTCTGCGGATTGAACCGCAGCAGCGTCGGATTGCCCGAGTCTTTTGTTTTTTCCAGGCGTCCATCGCCCGAGCCTTCTTCGCCCTGGCGCTTGTACTTGCCGGTAAGAAATCCGCTGGCGAGCGGGCTCCACGGGCAAATGCCCAGGCCGAGTTCCTGCGCGAGCGGGAGGTGCTCGCGCTCGATGTTTCGTTCCACCAGCGAGTACTCCAGTTGCAGGGCGATGGGACGATCTTTGCCATCTTTTTCGGCCAACGTATAAGCGCGAGCCACGTACCAGGCTGGCGTGTCGGAGAACCCGTAATGCCGGATCTTTCCTGCGCGCACCAGGTCGCTCAAAGTCGCGACTACCTCTTCGACCGGGGTCACCGTGTCCCACGCGTGCAGCCAGTAGAGGTCGATGTAATCGGTGCGCAGACGCCGGAGCGAACCCTCGAGAGCGCGATAAATGTGCTTGCGGCCGTTGCCCCCGCCGTTGGGATTGCCTGGATCGGTGTTGAACGTGAACTTCGTCGCCAGCACCACCCGGTCGCGCAGGCTGCGATCAGCAATAAACTTTCCGACAAGTTCTTCGCTCTTGCCCCCGGTGTACGCGTCGGCGGTGTCCACGAAGTTGCCGCCGGCCTCGAGGTAGCCGTCAAAGACCGATCGGGAAACATTCTCTTCCGAACCCCAGCCCCATTCGGTGCCGAAGGTCATGGTGCCAAGGCAGAGCGGGCTGACCCGCAATCCTGAGCGCCCCAGCGTGATGTATTCGTTCAAGCGCATAAGTACCTAACTTTCCAGTACCTCGTTGACATCCCGGACCAGGTTTCTCAAGTAGGAGCGGCGGTTGAGCACGTCGACCATCTTGTTGCGAATTTTCAGGCGGTCTGTCTCAGTGCCGCTGTCTACCGCGCTATCCCAGTTGCTCCACTCGCCTTTCAACTCGCCGAGCAAGCCTTCGTGCTTCTGTTCGAGCTCCAGCTTTTGCCGGCCGATTTCTTCGACGAGCGCGGGATCGTCTTCGCCCATCTTCTTTTGCATACGCAATTCTTCAAGCTGCATGTTGAGGTCGAAGACTTCCTCCAACAAATCGGGAGGAACTAACTGTTATTTCACCTTGCCGCTGGCCCGCGCCTCTTCGGTCGCGCTCTTCGACTGCTCTTCCAGTTCCACGCCTTCGAGGCGCAGCAGGTATTCCGTCCGCTTGATCGGATCTTTCAGTGTCCGGTAAGCGTCGTTGAGCTGCGAACTTTGCTCCAGGCTCCATTCCTGCTCGCGTTTTTCGGCGCCGGAATACAAATCCGGATGCAGCTTGCGGCTGAGTTGATAAAACTCCTGCTCGAGCCCGGCGACATCCACGGTGAGCTTTCGCGGAAGCCCGAAGAAGCTGAAGTAGTCCACCGGCACGGGAGGCTGCACCTTGCCGCAGGCGCTAGCGATGAGCTCGACTTGGTCTCGGGATTTGTCATAGACAGATTCACCACGGAGCCTCACTGCCGCGCCGCCGAAATTCATTCGCCCGGTGCGAGCAAAGTGGCGCCGTGGTGCAAGAACCCTGGGGTTTCCCTCCCAAACGCTCGCGAGCAGAGTGCCCGCGCGGACTTCACGCCGTAAACGAACTGCCGCAGCCGCACGACTTCGTCGAATTCGGATTCACGAAAACGAAGCCTTGCTGGATCAGCGTTTCCTGGTAATCCAGAATCATGCCATGCAGGTAGATAAACGACTTCGGATCAACGAACACGCGCACATCGTCGAACTGGAAAATGCGGTCGCGCTCCCGCGGCTGAGTGTCGAACCGGATGTTGTAGCTCAATCCGGAACACCCGCCGCCCTGGACGCCAAGACGCAAGCCGCCCTCCGCGGGCGAAATGCCTTCCTTCGCCATGGCGCTGCGGATCCTCGCGATGGCTTTGTCCGTCACCTGGATGCCCTTAACGGGCGCCGAAGCAGCGGGAGCCGCAATCGTCTTGGTCGTTTCTTCTGCCATGATGGTCACTTTGACCACACCTTTACTCGTCGCAGCCCGCCGGAATTTTCGCCCGGCGAGTGGCGCGACCCCGGCGCTGCTTTAGTGGCTCGCCTGGCTGCTGGCCGGTACCGGCGCATTCGCGTCGGTCGACCCGTTCTTCTTCTTCCAGTCGTGAATCGCTGCCCGGATGGCGTCTTCCGCCAGCACCGAGCAGTGAATCTTCACCGGAGGAAGCGCCAGTTCCTTCACGATCTCGGTGTTCTTGATCTGGAGGGCTTCTTCGACCGTCTTGCCTTTCACCCACTCGGTCGCGAGCGAAGAGGACGCAATGGCCGAACCGCAGCCGAAGGTCTTGAACTTCGCGTCTTCAATGATCTGGGTGTCCGGGTTCACCTTGATCTGCAGCTTCATCACGTCGCCGCATTCCGGAGCGCCCACCAATCCGGTGCCGACTTCCTGGCTGTTCTTGTCCATCGAGCCGACGTTGCGCGGATTGGAATAGTGATCGAGAACTTTATCGCTATAAGCCATGAAAAACTCCTTACGTTTCAAGATCAAGTTTCAAAGTTTCAAGGTTTCAAGGTTTCAAAGTCAAAACCCAGAAAGTTTCAAAGTTTAAAGTTTCCAGTTTCAAAGTCGAAATCAAGTCTCATCATTCAAAGTTTCGCGCTCGGTTTCGGGTTACTTTGAAACTTGTTTTCCCTACTCTCCAGCCCATTTCACATCTTTCAGATTGACGCCTTCCTTCGCCATTTCGTACAGCGGAGAAAGTTCACGCAGGCGTTCCACCGTCTCACAGACTCGGTCCGCCACGTAGTCGACCTCGGCTTCAGTATTGAAGCGGCCGATGCCGAAGCGGATGGAACTGTGCGCCAGATCGTCACCCGTGCCCAGAGCCTTCAAGACATAAGATGGCTCAAGCGTCGCCGAGGTGCATGCCGATCCGCTCGAGACCGCCACGTCATTGATGCCCATCAGTAACGACTCGCCTTCCACGTAGGCAAAGCTGATGTTCAGGTTGCCGGGCAGGCGATGCTCCATGGAGCCGTTAATGTAGACCTCGTCCAACCGTCCCATGACCTTCCTGCGACATTTCTTCTTTCGCCAGAGCGCAGGCTTTGCCGAGGCCCACGATGCCGGGGACGTTCAGCGTGCCGGAGCGCATGCCGCGCTCGTGACCGCCGCCGTCAATGATGGCGGAAATCTGCACGCGAGGATTCTTACGGCGCACATACAACGCGCCCACACCTTTCGGACCATAAATCTTGTGCGCGGTGATCGACATCAGGTCGATGTTGTCCTTGTTCACATCGATCGGAACCTTGCCCACCGCCTGCACCCCGTCGGTATGGAAGAGCACGCCCTTCTCGCGGCAAATTTTGCCAATCTCGCGCCAGGGCTGCAGGATGCCAATCTCGTTATTCGCGGCCATGATCGTGACCAGGATGGTTTTGTCATCGATCGCCCGCTTCAGGTCTTCCAGATCGACGAGACCATCTTTCTGCACCGGCAAATAGGTGACCCGATAGCCGTTTTTCTCCAGGCGCTTACAGGTGTCGAGCACCGCCTTGTGCTCGGTAACGGCGGTGATGATGTGGTTGCCCTTCTCGCGGTACATCTCGGCCACACCCTTGATGGCGAGGTTGTCGCTCTCGGTGGCGCCGGAGGTGAAGATGATCTCTTTTGCAGTCGCACCGATCAGCTTCGCAATCTGCTCACGAGCCTGCTCCACGGCTGCCTCGGCGCTCCACCCAAAAGGATGGTTCCGGCTGGCAGCGTTGCCGAATTTCTCCATGAAGTAGGGCAGCATGGCCTCGAGCACACGCGGATCCATGGGGGTGGTGGCATGGTTGTCCATGTAGATGGGCAGCTTGATGCCGTCGGGAGCTGGAGTGCGCTGCTCCTGGGTCGCGGTCTTCAAATCGGTGGTACTCATGTTGCGTTCTCCTACCTTGTTCTCGAATCCTGGTTCTCAAAAACTGGTCTTCAGCTCAGGGTCACCAGTTCCGCCAGCGTCTTCCTGGCCTCGCTGCCTGTGGTCTCGCCCGACTCCGTCATCTCTGCAATCTTGATGTTCTTGAGCACGTCTTCGATGCTCTGGTTCACCTTGCGCAGCGGCTCGCGGATGGTGCAACGCTCGGTCTGATCACATTCGCCCCGCACCGTAATGCAGGAAGTGATGAAAAGCGGCCCGTCGATCGCCCGAATCACTTCGTAGGCGGAAATCTCGGCTGCTCCCCGCGCCAAGGTGTACCCGCCGTTGATGCCGTGCTGCGAATGCAGCAACCCGGCCTTCGCCAGACGCTGCAAGATCTTGGCTAAAACCTCGGGAGGCATGCCATACGATTCGGCCACGTCCTTCGCGCTACAGGCGCCTTGATCGGCATGCTCCGCCAAGTGCTTCATCGCCATCAATCCGTAATCGGCTTTCTTGGTGAGCTTGAGCATGCCGGTAATCCGACTCTTTTGATCGGATTAAACTCCGACCTTTTGAGTCGCCTTTTATTTTAGACCCAGATTGTGGCGCTTCGCAACTCCGGTCAGGGAATGAAGGAAATCAGAAGGTGAATTGCAAGTAGCGATGGTTAAGAGAATACGACGATTTTAGTCGTAATTTCGGAAGGCAGGTTATTTTCGGGAACGTAAAATCTCGCCTGCTATGACTGAAGACTACTTGACATCCCGTTGGGTGGGTCTAAAATACCCAAAATTTCGGGCCATAAGGGTTTCGCCGGGTCCCCGACGGATCCACCAGCCGAGTCATGAAGCCAACCGCCGTCGCCAGCCTCCAAGCAGAGATCAATCATGAACCAGTGTAAGCACCCGCGCGTGCAGATTGTCAGCCGCGATGAAGACACCGAGTACGTCGAGTGTCTGGAATGCGGAGACGTCTTTGAGTCCAGTGAATTCAAGGACATGGCAATCGAAGAGAACGCGCAAGCCGACGAAGCCTGATCGCCCCAATCCCGCTGGAGCACCCGAGGTTGCCTACCCGGGAGTCGTTTGCCTCGACAACATGACAAAGGTAACCGTCCGGCAAGCTTGTTTATTGTCTTGTCTGGAAACCCAATGTCTAATTGCGGGACGCACATTCTTGTTTTGCTTGAGGCGCCCGGATGCGGGTTGTGGCTCTGGTAGTCGATGATTCGATGGTGATCCGCCACACGGTCTGCCGTTTTCTCGAAGACCGTGGATTTGTGGTGGAAGCCGCCTCCAATGGCCTCGAGGCCTTGGAAATCATGAAGCGCGTCCAGCCCGGCCTGATGATCACCGATATGCAAATGCCCGCCATGGGGGGCAGTGAACTGATCAGCGCCCTCAAGGACAAGCCAGAAACCGCTCATATTCCGATCGTCATTCTCACGGGACGCTCCAGCGGATTCGATAGCACCGAAAACCGCGCCGAGTTCACCATTTTCAAGGACATCGATATCCAGGAACAGTTGGAGAAGGCTCTGGCGGCCGTAGGCGAGGCTTCCAAAGCGC
>QIAI01000545.1:2842-5876 GCA_003224995.1 Acidobacteriota bacterium | reverse complement strand
TCTTTGTGAGATCTTAGCGGTTTTGGCGGAAAAGGTTGCAAACTTCGGGCGCGATCAGGCCATTGCTGTAGGCAAAACCAAGCCCCAGCCTGCGCGGCCGGGGCTGAGTTGAGCGGAAGGCAGAAGACTACTTCTTGTCGTCCTTCATTTTGTCATCCTTCATCTTGTCTTCTTTCTTGTCCTTCTTTTCCTTTTTCGCCTTCTTTTCCTTCTTTTCTTCCTTCTTGGTGTCGTCCTTCTTCATCGTGTCCTGGGCGAAGGTGGCGGTGGTTAGCGAGAAGGCGATGGCAAACGAGAACAGCAGCGTGAGCAGCTTCTTCATTCCTGAATTCTCCTTTGGAACTTAGTCCAGCTTGTACCTCACAGGCACACACGCACACGAGGGTCCGAGAAAATTGGTTGGTGTGTCGAGGTCCGGGAGATTTTAGCCGAGGGGGGACGGGAAGCGTTTTGAAGCGAACTGCGGTCTCGAGTCGCCCGTCACCGAATGCTTGTGTGGACGGGTTTCGTGAGAGGCTCGAGCTTGCAGGAAAGTAGATAACCGCGAAGGCCGCGAAGGTGACGCGAAGGTCGCTAAGGTGGTGCGAGGATCGCAAGACTACGGTGTGGGTTCTGGTTTGGAGCGCGGCAGACTCGTAGGAGCCGCGCATGACTGTTCGGTGCGAGAGACGACGGGCGAGTGTTTCCAGTCACAGACGGAGGCTTCAGGCAGGGGTACACTGACGCAATCATGAGTTCGACGAAGCCAGCCAGCAAAGCCGCCAAGAAGTTACCGGCGCAGGATCGCGCGCATGACGTGCTGCGCTCCGAACCGCATCCCCTGGACGCAATTTTTGCGCCTCACAGCGTGGCCGTGATCGGGGCGAGCGACCGCGCCGGCAGCGTGGGCCGCGCCGTTCTATGGAGCCTGGTGAGCAGCCCGTTTGGGGGCACCGTCTATCCCATCAGCGACAAGCGTTCCAGCGTGCTGAGCATCAAGGCGTACAAGAGCGTGGCGGACTTGCCCGAGACGGTGGACCTGGCTGTGATCATTACTCCGGCCGCTACCGTTCCAGCGATTATCGGAGATTGTGTGGACGCGGGCGTGCGGGGCGCGATTGTGATTTCGGCTGGATTCAAAGAGCACGGCGAAGCGGGGAAGGAACTGGAGCGGCAGATTCTGGCGCGGATTCAGGGAACAAGCTTGCGCTTGATCGGGCCGAACTGCCTGGGCGTGATGAACCCGGTGAGCGGACTGAATGCGACCTTTGCGTCAACGATCGCGCGGCCGGGAAATGTGGGCTTCATCAGCCAGAGCGGGGCCTTGTGTACGGCGATTCTGGACTGGGCGCAGAAGGAGATGGTCGGGTTCAGTGCGTTCGTTTCGGTGGGATCGATGCTCGATGTCGACTGGGGCGACCTGATCGACTACCTGGGAAATGATCCCCGGACGCAAAGCATCATCATGTACATGGAGTCGGTCGGCGATGCGCGCTCGTTCCTTTCGGCGGCGCGCGAAGTTTCGTTGAACAAGCCCATCATCGTGATCAAGGCTGGACGTACGGATGCGGCTGCACAAGCCGCCGCTTCGCACACCGGGGCCCTGACGGGGAGCGACGAAGTTCTGGAGGCGGCATTCCGGCGTTGCGGCGTGCTGCGAGTGCAAACCATCGCCGACCTTTTTTACATGGCCGAGGTGTTGGCCAAGCAGCCGCGTCCCAAGGGACCGCGGCTCGCCATCGTGACCAATGCGGGTGGTCCGGGAGTATTAGCGGTGGATGGATTGCTTTCCAACGGCGGACAGCTGGCGCAGCTCTCGGCCGAGTCGATGGCAGCGCTGAATCAGATACTGCCGCCACACTGGAGTCACAGCAATCCGATCGACATGCTGGGTGATGCACTGCCCGAGCGTTACGCGAAGGTGGTGGAGATTGCGGCGCACGATCCCAATATTGACGGCCTGCTCGCCATCACCTGCCCGCAAGGCATGGCTGGACCGACCGCGACGGCAGAACATTTGAAGCCCTACGCACACTCCACCGGCAAGCCCGTGCTGGCGAGCTGGATGGGCGGGACCGACGTTGCCGCCGGCACCGACATCCTGAACCGGGCCGGCATTCCGACGTTTCTATTTCCCGATACGGCGGCGCGCGTCTTCTGCTACATGTGGCGCTACAGCTACGTTCTCCGCGGACTGTACGAGACGCCGGTGCTGCGAGCGGACGATGGAGGGCCGGATACCGCGCGCGCGCAGCAGATCATCGAAGGGGTCCGCAATGCCGGACGCAGACTGCTGACGGAAGTGGAATCGAAGCAACTCCTGGCCAGCTACGGACTCGCCACCGTGGCGACCGAGATTGCGAAGAGCGAGGACGAGGCGGTTCAGCAGGCGAACGCCATCGGTTATCCCGTGGTCGTGAAGCTGCTTTCTGAGACCATTACTCACAAAACCGATGTGGGTGGAGTGCAGCTGAACCTTCTGGACGAGGCTGCGGTTCGCAACGCGTATCGCGCGATCGCCGGATCGGTGCGCGAAAGGGCCGGCGAAGGGCATTTTCTCGGTGTGACTGTCCAGCCCATGCTCAAGCTCGAAGGCTACGAACTCATCGTCGGCAGCAGCATTGACCCGCAATTTGGTCCCGTCCTGCTCTTTGGCACCGGGGGACAACTGGTGGAAGTGTTCAAAGACCGTTCGCTTGCACTGCCGCCTCTGAACACCACGCTGGCGCGGCGCATGATGGAGCAGACGGAAGTCTTTAAAGCTCTGGAGGGTGTGCGCGGTCGCGAGGCGGTAGACGTGGCGGCTCTGGAAGAATTTATGGTGCGCTTCAGTCACCTGGTAGTGGAGCAGCGGCGCATTCGCGAGATCGATATCAATCCTGTGCTGGCATCCCCGAAAGGCATCATTGCCCTGGACGCGCGGGTGGTGCTGCACGATCCGGAAATTCCTGATGACCAACTGCCGCGACTTGCCATCCGCCCCTACCCGGTGAAATATGTGCAGCCTGGAATTATGAAAAACGGGGATGCCGTGACGATTCGTCCGATTCGGCCG
>QIAI01000545.1:0-2759 GCA_003224995.1 Acidobacteriota bacterium | reverse complement strand
ACGACCGCGAGATCGTGCTGGTGGTCGAGCATAAGAAAAAAGAAGACGGCCAGCCCGAGATCATCGCGATTGGCCGGCTGAGCAAGCTGCGCGGCGCGGGCGACGAAGCCGAACTTGCCGTTCTGGTGGACGATCGTTTTCAATTCCAGGGAATGGGCACGGAACTCTATCGGCGTTTAGTGGCGGTGGCGCGGGATGAGAAGCTCAAGCGCGTAGTGTGCACGATTCTCGCCGAGAACCGCGAGATGCGCGCCATTTGCAAAAAGCTTGGCTTCCGCATGGCGAGCGATATGGAGGATGGGACGGTCCGTGCAGAGTTAGCAATATGAAGGAGCCGCCGGGAAGGTCGCTCCCTAGCTGTTATGGGCCAGAGCAGCGTCTTCGGCGTCGTAGTCAAATTCCGCCAGATTGATGGTGCGGGGCGGATTCTCCTTTTCCCAAGCAATGGTACGTCGTATGCCTTCGTCAATGGCGACGGGTTCCTCGTAACCTAGTTCGGCGCGGATGCACTGCGAGCTAACGACCATGTGCTGCGCCGTATTTCCCGGCGGCAACAAATGTTTTCTTTTTCTGCCATGCCAGGTCAGGCCATGAGGGTTCTTCACAAATGTTGTAAACCCGTCCTGCCGCCTTCTCTGAGGTCGCGGCCAGCGCGATGGCGTGGGCTACATTGTCGACGTATCCGCGGGGAGCACGCCAGGCAGCGAAATCGTCCGCCAGCAGGACGGAAGTTCGACCATCGGCGAAGCGCTTGAGCAGTGGGAAAAACCGGTGCAGGGGATCTCCTGGTCCGTACACCATCGGGAGCCGCAGAATGGTGCCGCGCACGCGAGAGTCATGCCGGATGGATTCTTCGACCGCGATCTTGTCATAGTCATCGTCGAGCCAGGAAAAAACACCCTGCATCATCTTCAAGGCCTCTGCGGCATACAGGCGGCGAACCGAGCGGAGTGGCGATGATTCGGTAATCGGTAATGGCTCGATCGATCCTGGTTCGAGCTCGCGCAACACGCCCCACGCGCGGTAAACGTCCATGCTGCTGATAGCGACCACGCGGGGTGCCAGTGTGGGCGCATGGGTCATGAGCTGGTGGGCTTGCTTTCCGGAACTGAGAATCAAATCGACGATTACGTCCGGGGAGAACTCCTGAATCTGTTTTGTGTATTCGGGAAGGTGGTTACGATCTCCCCGAATCTGCACGACGTTTGTGTTGGGGAAAGCGCTCTCGCGGCGGCGGTGAAAGACTGCAAGCTGGTGACCCGAAGCGAGCAATTCGCGCACCAGGGGCGAACCAATGAAACCATTGCCGCCAATCAGCAGGATCCTCATGTGAAAGACGAAAGCATCGCAAGGTTCACCGTCAGACGCGTGCAGGAAACACCCTTGTCAGGATGTTAGAAATCTGGCCGCGGCGATGCCAGCCCCGATGCTCCTGCATCCTTTCCTTTGCTCTCACGGCTCGCCGTAGCATCGCGATTTCCGGGTCGGAGGAGCGGCCTCATCTAAACCCGAGTCCCTTCAGGGGACACGCCGAGCGAGGACGTAAGTCCGCGCTTTCTCCCATCGCCCTACGCCGATTTCATTCGCACTCTTTTCATTCTTCGGCCAACCTGCAATACGATCGGCGCACCAACGTCGATCGCGGCGACCGGAGCCGTCACGGTTTCCCCATTCACTTTCACCGCTTTCTGCTTCAGCTTGCGCACCGCATCGCTGACCGAGTCCGCCAGGCCAATCTTCGCCAGGAGCTTATCCAGCCTCACCTTGCCATCGGGAGTAACCTCAATCGCTATCTCAACCTCTTCCAGGCTGTCCGGCACCTCATCCCTCTGAAACTGTTTAGCCCAATCCGCGCCTGCGCGTTCTCCCGCCTCGGCCGAATGAAAATCCGCCACGATCCGCCGCGCCAGCTCTTTCTTCAGCGCCATGGGATGCGCCGCGCCCGAAGCCGCATCCTGCTTCATCTTCGCGATCTCCACCAGCGACACATCCGTGAGCAGTTCGTAATATCTCCACATCATTTCGTCCGAGATCGACATGATTTTGCCGTACATCTCGAGCGGCGACTCGTGGATCCCAACCGCGTTGCCCAAGGACTTCGACATCTTGTTCAAGCCGTCGAGCCCCTCGAGGATGGGCGTGGTCAGGACAATCTGCGATTCCTGCCCGTAGGCGCGCTGCAGCTCGCGCCCGACCAGTAAGTTGAATTTCTGATCCGTTCCGCCCAACTCCACGTCGGCCTCGAGCGCCACCGAGTCGTAACCCTGCGCCAGCGGATAAATAAGCTCGTGCATGGCGATGGGCTTTTCTTCCTGAAAACGCTTGTGAAAGTCCTCGCGCTCCAGCATCTGCGAGACCGTGTACTTGGCGGTCAGTCGGATGAAATCTTCCGCGGAAAATTTCGAGAACCAGCGGCTGTTGAAATCGATCACCGTCTTGACCGGGTCAAGAATCTTGAAAACCTGCGCTTTGTAGGTTTCGGCGTTTTGCTCAATCTGCTCGCGCGTCAACGGAGGCCGCGTAACCGAGCGTCCGGTGGGATCGCCGATCATCCCGGTGAAATCTCCGATAAGAAATAAGACGGTGTGGCCGAGGTCCTGAAAATGTTTGAGCTTGCGCAGCACGACCGTGTGGCCCAGGTGCAGGTCGGGAGCAGTCGGGTCCATGCCGAGCTTGACGCGTAACGGCTTGCCGCTGGTGCGAGATTTCTCAAGTTTGGCGCGCAGTTCGGACTCGCGAATAATTTCCGCCGCGCCTTT
>QIAI01000544.1 GCA_003224995.1 Acidobacteriota bacterium | reverse complement strand
CGCGAATCGGGGAAATCGAGATGACGCCGTGAAGGACTGCGATCAGAACAAGAGTATGCATAGCACCTCGCGATGCGGGATAACGCTGAATTCGCGCCTAAGTGGCCATGATTCTGGGGCAACGCTATCGTGCAGGTCGGCGGGGGAGAATACGGCAAAGTACTTAGGAAGGGTATGGTACTTCCTTAGAAAAAAGCACAACTTTCCTATGCTTTATTGCGCAACGGGCGCCGATTGAAGGAATTTCTGAAGATGGGAGGCTGGCGCCGGCCTCCCCATACTTCCTCATTCCCCTCTGCACAGTAGTGACGGGCGCCGGGATTTCGTTTCAACCTGATCTCACATTTTGTTTTCTGGCAGTCTAGCGCCGAGATTCGTTCCGGCGAGCGGAAGCGTCCCTGGCGATTTCGTCCTGCAGGGCTGTGCTAAATTCGAGCTTTGGTGACAGTGTGCGCGATGGAACAGAAAACTCGATGCCGCAAAGAGACGGGCCGGCGATTGCAACCGAGAATTTGACACGCCGTTTCGGGGAACTGGTGGCTGTACAGGATGTGAATTTGCGTGTGGCGAGTGGACAATTCTTTGGCTTCCTGGGCCCGAACGGGGCGGGAAAATCGACCACAATCAAGATGTTGACTGGCTTGCTGGCCCCGACCTCCGGCCGTATCGAAATTTTGGGATTGGATTTCGGCCGGGAGCCAGTGGCGGTGAAACGGCAGATCGGGGTGGTGCCGGAAGGATTGGCGTTGTTCGGACGCCTTACCGGAGCGGAGTACCTGACGTTTGTGGGACGCATGTACGGACTCGAGCGTGACACCACGGCCAAGCGTGCGGGGGAGTTGCTGGAGTTTATGCAACTGGCGGATCAGCCGAGAAAGCTGGTCACGGACTATTCGCACGGCATGCAGAAAAAACTGGCTCTGGCGGCGGCTGTGATTCATGGACCGAAGATTTTATTTCTGGACGAACCCTTTGAAGGAGTGGACGCGATTGCCGCGGGAACTTTGAAGGCGATGTTACAGAGAATGATCGCGCGTGGGGCAACAATTTTTCTGACCTCGCACGTGCTTGAGATTATCGAGCGGCTGTGCAGCCACGTCGCTATCATTCATCGCGGACAACTGGTGGCGCAGGGCTCGCTGCAGGAGTTGAGGGCGGGCGTGAAGGCGCAGGTCGCGAGCGAGTCGTCGTCAGACTCGGATTCGAACTTGACCTTGGAGGAGATTTTCTTGCACACCGTGGGTGGGGTGAGATCCGCAGAACAGGAATTGTCATGGTTGGGATAGCACCGGCTACGCGCGCACAACTGGCGGCTATCGCACGCGTACGTTGGCAAGTATTCACCCATTCTCTGCGAAGCAAGAAGGGCGCGCTGGAATTGTTTTCGCGCATCGTGATCGGGACGGTGATTGCTGGAGGCGGGGTGGGCGGGGCCATTCTGCTTGGACTCGGCGCCTGGTATTTCGTATCGGAAGGCAAGCCGGATGCTCTGGTGGTGCTGCTGTGGCCGGTGTTCTTGTTCTGGCAAATGTTCCCGGTAATGGCAAGCGCGCTGACAGAGACGATGGACTCGTCGGAACTGTTGCGGTTTCCGCTGAATTATCGCGCGTATGTTCTGGTGCGGTTGGCTTATGGCGCGTTGGATCCGGCGACGGCGCTGGGAAGCTTGTGGCTAATCGGAATCAGCCTGGGAATCGGTTGGGCGCAGCCGTCCCTGTTGCCTTGGACAGTCGTGATTCTGACACTTTTTGGCGCGGTAAACCTCATGCTGACGCAGATGATCTTCGCCTGGGTCGAGCGCTGGCTCGCCCAAAGAAGGACGCGAGAGATTTTCGCCGTTTTGTTTTTTCTGGGCCTGATCAGCCTGCAGTTGGTGGGCCCGATGCTCAATCGGTACGGAGAGCAGTCGCGGGCGGAGTTTCGCAAGATTGGCCGGGTGGCCAGTCCGGTACAGGCCGTGTTGCCTCCCGGAATTGCGGCGAGCGCGCTGGGGAGCGCGGCGAGCGGACGAACCGCGGCGGCCGCTCTCTATCTGGCTTCGCTGGGCGTCTATGCGGCGGCAATCCTGCGGGTTCTGGGAGTCCGGCTGCGGGCACAATATCGTGGCGAGAGTCTCAGCGAAGTCAGCCAGGATGCCTTGCCGCAGAAAGCACATACTGGGGTCCGGGCCGGTTGGGACTTGCCGTTCGTATCCGGAGCCGTGGCGGCCGTGCTGGAAAAAGAACTTCGTTACCTAGGACGCAGCGGGCCAATGCTGCTCACGTTTGTGACGCCAGTTATCATGGTGGTGGTTGTCGGCATGCGCGGGCGCAACGGCGGATTTCTGGAGCGGACTGCAGAGTTGGCTCTGCCCATTGGGGCTGGATACGCCCTGCTCCTATTGACGAACCTGATCTACAACAATTTCGGAGCCGATGGCGGCGGAATGCAGTTCTTTTTGGCCTCGCCCACCACCTTGCGCAGCGTGGTGCTGGGAAAAAACCTGGCGCACGTTGCAGTTCTGGCAATCGAGGTAGTGCTGCTGTCGCTGGGAGTGAGCTTGCTGTTTCGGCCACCGTCGCTGTTTGCCGTGGTCACAACCTTGGCG
>QIAI01000543.1 GCA_003224995.1 Acidobacteriota bacterium | reverse complement strand
CGTGGTTAAGATCGCCAAGCCTCATCAGGATATGCGCTTCGATGTGCCCGTCATTGGCATCCAAACCATAGAAGTGATGCGCACTGCCCAAGCGTCGTGTCTCGCCCTGGATGCAGGCAAGTGCCTGCTGCTCGATGGAGATGGAATCACGCATGCCGCCAACCAAGCCGAAATCAGCATCATCGTCGACTAAGACGAACTCCGAAGCAGAACGCCTCGCCGAGCAATTGCGCAATGCTTTTGACGGAGAAGCATGGCATGGTCCGGCATTGCTGGAGCTGCTGTCCGGCGTCAACGCCGCCACTGCCGCAGCCTATCCTGTTCCCGGCGCGCACAGCATCTGGGAACTGGTGCTGCATATCGTCGCATGGGATGATGCCGTAACCCGGCGTATCGTTCTGGGCAAAGCTCTGCAATTAAACGACGCGGAGAATTTTCCCGCTGTGAACGACCAGACCCCTGCCGCTTGGAAAAAGACCATCGCCGATGCCACGAAGGCGCACGCTCAATTGGTGAAGACGGTGGAAGCTCTCCCCGATCGGCGGCTCAGCGAACGGGTGCCCGGCAAGAAATACGACATTCGCTTCATGCTCGAAGGCGTGGCTCAGCACGAGCTCTATCACGCCGGACAGATTGCCATCCTCAAGAAGGCGGGTAAATGAGAGGGTAACCGGCAGAGAACCCCCGATATACGCGCTTCCTCTTCGCCGCTACAATCGATCACCGATGGCAACCAGCCGTCCGAGACTCTTCCCCTGGATCCGAGCAGCATCATCAATGTCGCTGTAATCGGTGTGGGCGCGTTCGGGCGCAATCACGCCCGCGTGTACAAGGAACTCGAGCAGCAAGGTGAGCCTCTGCGCCTGCTGGGCGTGGTCGATCAGGACGTCGCTCGCGCTGACGCGGTTGGGCGCGAGTTCGGATGCAGGTCCTTCGGCTCCCTCCAGCAACTGCTCACGACCCACAGCGAATTGCAGGCTGCCTCGGTTACAGTTCCGACGGTTCATCACCTCGCCGTTGCCGGCACTTTAATGGAAGCCGGGGTGGATGTCCTCATCGAGAAGCCGATTGCGGCGACTCTTACTGAGGCTGACGAACTCATCGCCTTAGCGAAGCGGTGCGAGCGCATCGGGCAGGTCGGCCATTTGGAGCGCTTCAATCCGGCCGTGCGCGCGACTATCCCACTCATCACCCAACCCATGTTCTTCGAGATTCATCGCCTAAGTGTATTCACCCCGCGCTCGCTCGACGTCGACGTGGTACTGGACCTCATGATCCATGATTTGGACATCGTGCTCTCGTTTGTGAATTCACCGGTGCAGGAAGTGCGCGCCGTGGGTCTGCCCATTCTTTCCGGCAAGACGGATATTGCGAACGTGCGCCTCGAGTTTGCCTCGGGGTGCGTAGCCAACTTTACCGCCAGCCGCGTGTCCACCGAACGCATTCGTAAACTGCGTTTCTTCCAGCCTCGGCAATATATTTCCATCGATTATGGGCGGCAGGACGTGCTCGCCTTCACCGTGGGCGCGGATCCCGGCCAAGCCAGTATGCCGTCCGTGAATCCACAAATCGGAGTAGTCAAGCCGCCGATTACTGCCGAAGAGCCGCTCCGCGCCGAATTGCGCTCCTTTCTCGATGCTGTACGGCGTAGATCCACTCCCGTGGTCTCGCTGGAAGATGGACGTCGCGCTCTGGCATTGGGCCTGCAAATTGTGGACGATATTCATAAACATAGCAGCCGCATCAATCTCGAAAAGCTGACGAGCTCGTGAAACCTCACGCCCTGGACGAATGCCCAGAGGTCTGCGCGCAATCGGGGGTCATGAGTGCTGATCGGGCGCGGAAATGCTACAGTTAGAAATTCATGTCTGCTCCCCAGTCCCGCTTCGTGAAGGCCTGCAAAGCGCAGCCCGTCGATCGCACGCCGGTGTGGTTCATGCGCCAGGCCGGACGCTACATGGCCGAGTACCGGGCCGTTCGCAAAAAACATTCCTTGATCGAAATCTGCAAGAAACCCGAACTCGCGGCCGAGGTGACGATTACGGCCGCGGAAGCGCTTGGCGTGGATGCCGCCATCATCTTTGCGGATTTGCTGCTGCCCCTGGAAGTGATGGGCCTGCCCTTTCGCTTCGAAGCGGGAGAAGGACCGGTGATCGAAAAACCGGTTCGCGATGCGCAGGATGTGGCACGGCTCCGCACCGACCGCGCCGCCGACTTGGGCTATGTTTCAGAGGCAATTGCGCTGGTCTGCAAACATTTCGGCGACAAGCTCCCGATGATCGGCTTCTGTGGCGCTCCTTTTACTTTGGCCAGCTATATGATCGAAGGCGGCGGTTCGCGTAATTACATTCACACCAAGAAAATGATGTACTCCTCGCCCAAAGCGTGGGATGAACTCATGCGCAAGCTGGTCACCGTCACCAGTGAATATGCGGCTGAGCAGGTACGCGCCGGAGCCGACACCATCCAGATCTTCGACAGCTGGGTAGGCTGCCTCAGCGTGGAGGACTACCGCCATTATGTTCTCTCACACGTGACCGAGCTGGTGAAAAGACTGCAGAACACAGGAGTGCCCATTATTTATTTCGG
>QIAI01000542.1 GCA_003224995.1 Acidobacteriota bacterium | reverse complement strand
AGGGAAAGCGGGTAGCCAAGCCAAAGCTGTCTTCGGCATACCGCCCGCGCCGCTGGAAACGCAGTTCCAGGTCGGCAGAGAGTTCGGTTTGGGGCGCGAGATAGGGGAAGTACGCGGAACCATCGAAGATGCCGGGGGCGGAACCGTCATGCACAATGCGGCGCACGCGGCGATCGGGCAGCCGCACCCATTGCTGCTGGGGTGGACGCTTCGGCGGGAAACCAAAAGTCGCCGGCTCCCACAGCCACTGGCTCACCGGCTTTTTCCGCTTGGAAGGAACCACGTGAATGGAGAAGGACGGCAGCGTGCGACGGTGGTTGTGCAGCAGGATTCTGCCCAGCACGGGACGGCCGGCAAACACGTGTTCGGGAAGTCGAACGTCGAGTTGCAAATCGCGCAGAACGAGAGCGGAGAGCACGCCTGAAACCAGGATGGCCGCCAGCATAGCGGCAACCACGATGTAGAGCAGATTATTGCATGACGTAAATGATTCCGGCGCGCGTGACCTCGTAATCGACGGCATCGCGCAGCCGTGTGATCACCACCCGGCGGGCCAGGTGCGGCACGGTGGTCAGGCCCACCAGGGTCGCGAGAATCAAGGCGGCGGAAGCCAGGACCAGAGTTGCCCAGATGTTGCCGGATTCACGGGAAACCGTGGAGAAGAGGGCGGCCGCAAATGCCAGGGCCAGTCCTACCAGAGCGAGCAGGAACTTGAACCAGAGATCGGCGTGCTCGAGTTTGGCGAGTGCCGCCAAGCGGGCCACCGCAATGCCGACTGAAGATTTGCTATTGCCTGATCCGCTCACGGGATGACCCATTCGAGCCTAGCACCGGGCACGACGGGTAGCAATCACAGGCACTCGGCGGGAAAAGCTTTCGTAACCACGGTTGAACCGTCATTAGTTGCGGTCTGACAGCCGAGCGGAACGCAAGGTCCCTCGACTGCGTTCGGCTGCCGCCTCACTCCGCTCGGGATGACAGAAGGGGAACTATCGCGATGACAGAAGGGGAACTATCGTGATGACAGAAGGGGAACTATCGGGATGACAGAAGGGGAACTGCCGGGATAACAGAAGGGGAACTACCAAGCGTGGTTTAAGTGGGATTGCGGCGGCGGCGCCAGAGCCAGGCAGCCAGCACTCCGACGATAATCACTACGGCGATTCCAAGATTAAACCTTTCGACGTAATCGGTGAGCACATCCCAATGCTTGCCGAACTTGTATCCCACGAAGGAAATGACCGTGACCCAGAGCAGGGCGCCCAGGAAATTAAACAGCGCGAACCGCTTCCAGGGCATACGCAGCACGCCCGCTAACGGTCCGGCAATCACGCGCAGCCCGAAAATGAATCGGGCGAAGAAAATCGTGATGGCGCCGTAGCTCGCAAACAGGCGCTCCCCGCGTTCGATGGTTCCGGGCTTGATGTGGAAGGCGCTGCGATAGCGATCGAAAAGTCGCCGGCCGCCACGGTAGCCGATGAAATATCCCAGGTTGTCGCCCAGCGTGGCCGCGCACACGCCCACGACGATGATGTAGGGCAGGCGCAACTCATCGCGCGAGTAGGCCAAAAAACTGGCCAGCAAGAGAATGGTTTCTCCGGGAACGGGGACTCCGGAGTTTTCCAGTAACAAGGCGCCGCCGACCGCCCAGTAGCCGTACTGGGCGATCAGGTTCTGAAGAAAATCGAGGATGGATTGTCCCATGTGGGGCGCTTGCGAAGTGCAGCATTTATCTTATCGCGGAAGGACATCGGGTGCAGAAAGTTGGGGATCGCTGCGACCGCTATCCCCAGCCACATGGTCCGATCACCCGCGAACAATTTCGCAGATCGCTACGTGCAGATCGCTACGTTTCAAGGCGTAGGAAATCGAGCAGGGTTGCATTGAACTGTTCGGGAGTTTCTTCGTACGGCAGATGTCCCACGCCGGGGTACACCACCAGTTCGCAACGTTTGAAATGGCGGCGGAGGGGCTCGGCCGATTGAACGTAGACCGCAGCGTCCGCGCTTCCCCAGATCAACAGAGTTGGGATTTCGGCTAATTGTGGAATGGTCTGTTCCAGTACTTGCAGATCGGCGGTCCAATGTTGGACGATGCCCAGAGCGTACTCAAAACTGCCCGGAATTCCGACCGGAGCCAGATAACCTTCCAGCGTTCCCTCAGGAATGCGGCGGGAGTCGCCGTAGAGACGAGCAAGCCAAAATGGAAATGTCCAGCGCAGGTGGTTCACGGTCCGCAGGAAGAGCGTCGAACCAAGCGCACTGCCGAGGAACGGCGCCAGGCGGCGGCCGTGGGGGGACCACGGGTTCACAGGAGCGACGAGAACCAGTTTGCGCAAGTGCGGAGCGCTGCGCCCGGAACAACGGGCTGCGACCATGATCGCAACCGCGCCTCCGTGCGAAGTTCCGAGAAGGTCGAAGGAAGAAATGCCGGCCGCGTCGATAAATTGGAGAACTCGCTCGGCGACCGAGCACAACCGGCAATCGAGTTGGGCAGGGCGGTCGGAAAATCCGGTGCCCAGCAGATCGAGCGCAAAGACGGTGAAATCTTTCGCTAGGGCAGGAATGTTAAAGCGCCAGGAAAAGGAATAGCCCATCAAGCCATGTAGCAGGATGAGCGGAGGACCAGAACCCGCCCGGAGGTAGCGCATTCGCGCACCGTCGAGGTTCACGAAATGTTCTTCAGCGACAGAGCCGGGAGACAGAGCAGGAGGATTCGTTTCCACGATGGTTTCTTTAGGACGCGCGGACAACTCTTTGCAGCGCGCCAGACTCTATGTAATTGATATCGCCTCTGTCGCTTCTGAATAATGGGGAGCTTCGGCTCCCCGTTTCTTACGCCGCCCGCCGGCGCTTTCTGCCCAGAAACTTGCGAAGCACGCGGATCGCCTTGTCGACGTGTTGCTCCTGCAACAAAAAGGGCGGGAGAAAGCGTACGACCGTGTCCTGCGTGCTATTGAACAGGACTCCCTGCGCGAGGCCCTGCTCGACGATGGGACGGGTTGGAATCTCCAGGTCGATGCCTTGAATGAATCCGCGGCCGCGCACTTCCCTTGCGGCGGAGTAGTTCTCAACCAGAAC
>QIAI01000541.1 GCA_003224995.1 Acidobacteriota bacterium | reverse complement strand
GCTCCCAGAGGCAAAGCGTTCGAGCGCATGCCCCACGCCGAACCACGCCGGTACCGCTTGCCGGCTCTGCATCCAGCCGAAGACCCAGGGAATGGCGCGCAGGTCTTCCAGCCGGCGACTTTCCGAGCGCCGTGCCGGCCGCGACCCCATGCGCGCGTGTTCGAGTTCGTTCACCGGGGTCGATTGCTCGAAATATTCCAGGACTTCAGGATTTTGCGCGATGTGTTCACGATAAAACCCGTATGCATCCTGAGACATGGTCTCCATCGCCTCCTCCCAGCGTTGTGCTGTTTCACCCGGCACGCGATTGGGATTCACCAGGGCCTCAAGACACGCCGCGATCATGATTTCCAGATTCCACTCTGCCAGCACGGGATCGGAATATTTCCAGGTAAGCACTTCGCCCTGTTCGGTAACCCGAATCTCTCCCGAAAAATCTCCAGCCGGCTGCGCGAGGATGGCTGCGTGCGTAGGCCCGCCGCCTCGACCCACCGTGCCGCCGCGTCCATGAAAAAGCCGTAAGTTCACCGCCGCATCGCGCGCGGCCTGGTGCAGATCGCGCTGTGCCTTATGCAGTTCCCAAGTGCTGGTGAGCATGCCGCCATCTTTGTTCGAATCGGAGTAGCCCAGCATGACTTCCTGCGAGCGCCCGAAAGAATCGAGCAACGGCGCGTACTCGCTTGCGTTCCACAGCCGCTTCATCACCGCACTCGACGATCGCAGTGCACTGATCGATTCGAATAACGGCACCGGCATGATGCCTGGATCGTCATTCGTTTTCTTGATTTGGATCCCGGCGACGGCCGCGAGTCGGACCACGTTCAGGATGTCGTCTTCCGATTGGGTGTCGCTCACGATGAAATGCTGGATGGCCGCAGATTCTTGAGTCTTCTTCAGGTCTGCGATGGTGCCCAGCGTATCCAGCAGCTCAGAAGACGCCGCGGGTAAAATTCTCCTTGCCTCGTCCGCGCGCGTGACAACCGCGGAGGGCATATCCGACACGCCTTGCGCCAGCACCTTCGCATGTTGACGAATATCGAGCACGTGCAGATGAAGACCGAAGGTGCGCACTTTCCGGAGAAGTGGATCGATCAGCAGACTCGCCAGGCGTTCGCCGCGATTCGCGCACAAGCTCTCGCGCATTAACAGCAGATCATTCTCGAATTCCTGCGCCGAGGGGTAAGCGTGTTGGTGCGCAGAAGAATCCCGGCTATAGCGCAAGCGCGCCGCGATGAAGTCGAGAAAATGCCGGTAGAGTTCGGCCTCGGTAATTCGCTTCCAGCGCGAGTGCTCCTCGCCCATGCTGTTTTCGTACGCGCGCACTCGCTGCGCCAGTGCCTCCGAGGCTGCAATGCGCCGCAGCGACATGCTGAGCTGGCTCACCAGCCGCGTAATCTCTGCAATGTAATGGTCAATGACGAGGTGCCGCGCCATTCGCAGCGCGTCACGCGTGCAGCTTGCGGTCACGAACGGATTCCCGTCGCGGTCGCCCCCAATCCACGAACCGAAACGCAAGAGCTCAGGAAGGTGCGCCTCGCCCGGACTGGTTCCATACACCTGTCCGATCGACTCTTCCAGTTCGGCATAGAGCCGTGGCACGGTTTCAAACAACACCATCGGGAAATAATCGAGGCCCATGTGGATTTCGTCGCGGACGGTGGGCTTCTTGAGCCGGACTTCGTCGGTTTGCCAAAGGGCGGTAATTTCGGCCAGGATTTGCGCTTCCGCCTCAAGCGCGTCAGCCTGGGAGAGCGGAACCTGGTCCAGACGCTCGAGCAGCCGAGCAATGTGCCGCCTTTTCAGCCGGATGGTATGCCGCGTGATCTCGGTAGGATGCGCCGTAAATACGGGCGTCACATGAACCCTGCGTAGCGCTTCCAATACACGCTGCAGTGGAACTCCGGCGCTACGCAGCCGCTGCAGCGTGCCGCGAAACGAACCTTCCACCGGCGACCGACCTGCGCGCAGGCGCGCGGCCCGGCGGCGACGCTTGCGATGATTGGTCTCGGCCAGGTTGGTGAGTTCGAAGTAGACCGCGAAGGCCTTGGTGATGCGGTACGCGTCGTCGACCGACAGGCTGCTGATCAGCGCGCGGGCTTCGGCCATCAGCCCGGTCCCGAATTCTTCCGAGCCGGCCGTCGCCGGCTGCTCGCGGTGCTCGATCAACACCCGGCGCAAGCGCTCCACAACTTCGAAAAAAGCTTCGCCTTCCTGCTCCACCAGAACCCGCCCCAATAAAGTGCCGAGCGACCGGACATCTCTTCGCAGCGGCAATTCTTTGGCGGGATCGGTAGTCTCGGCGGTGAGTTCGGCCAGGCGGGTCGCCTGGTCCTCCTCGCTCCAGAGGGAAGCTTCGGGCATGGGCTATTTTAGCGAATCCGAGAGCGCGCT
>QIAI01000540.1 GCA_003224995.1 Acidobacteriota bacterium | reverse complement strand
CTCCGTTTGTTGCCGCTCCAGCACTGCCTTCGTCCCAAACCCGGGTTCATCGGTGTAAACTTCCCGGTCACAACCGCCGAGAAAAAGAGGCAAAACTGGCCGCTTTAAACTCAAGTCCCGAACTGGTACCACCTTCCGGGTCCGACCGATGGCATGCAGTCACCGCCAGCTTCCTGGGTTGGACGCTGGATGCCTTTGATTTCTTCGTGGTTGTCTTTCTTGTAGATACGCTGGCAGCCCACTTCCACGTCACAAAAAGCGCCATCGTGTGGACCATGACCGCCACTTTGGCCATGCGGCCACTAGGAGCGGTCGTATTCGGATTGCTTGCCGACCGATACGGCCGCCGTCGACCGCTGATGGCGAATGTGATTTTCTTTTCGTTGGTCGAATTGCTTTGTGGATTTGCCCCGAACTACACCGTGTTTCTGATCCTGCGTACCATCTACGGCATTGGGATGGGCGGCGAATGGGGCGTCGGAGCGTCGCTGGCTATGGAAAGTGCGCCCACTAAATGGCGCGGGATCTTGTCCGGCATCGTGCAGAGCGGTTATTCGATCGGCTACCTGCTAGCAGCGGTGGCAGCGCGGTTTATCCTCCCCAATTTGGGATGGCGAGCCATGTTCTGGGCTGGAGGCGCTCCCGCGCTGCTGGCGTTCTACATCCGCTTCCGCGTGCGCGAGTCAGAGGCGTGGAAGCAGCATCGAGCACCGACCGTAGCCGCCATTGTGCGAACGGCTGGTGGTCATTGGAAGATTTTTCTCTATCTCGTTCTCTTGATGACACTCATGATGTTTCTCTCGCATGGCACACAGGACCTTTATCCGGACTTCCTGAAATCCGCGCGAGGCTTCGACCCCAAGATGGTCGCTTATCTGGTAATTCTCTTTAACGTCGGAGCCGTGCTCGGAGCCATCACTTTCGGCCATCTTTCCGAAAGCCTGGGGCGGCGCCGCAGCATGACTCTCGCACTGTTGTTATGTTTATCCATGATCCCGGCTTGGACCTTTGGCCGATCGCTGCTTGCTCTAGCGATCGGAGCATTCGTCATGCAGGCGGGCGTTCAGGGCGCGTGGGGAATCATTCCCGCGCACCTCAACGAACTCTCCCCCGGCGCCGTGCGCGGGCTAATGCCCGGGTTCGCCTATCAGTTGGGTATTCTCATCGCGGCCCCGGTCAACAATGTGGTGTATGCCCTGCGCAAGCCGCTGGGATATGCCTGGGCGCTGGCCGCATTCGAGATTGCGAACATCGCGCTATTGATGACCGTGATCGCTCTGGGTTCGGAGCATAAGGGAAAAAGTTTTGCACAACAGGATAGGGATGAGTCGCGGTTGTGACTGCAAACAATTTCAAGCGGTCATGCATAACCAGAATCGGCCGAATGCTGCGTCTCTCAGGCGAGTGTGTCTTCGGAAGACTGGCAGGCGATGAGTTGCTTTACTTGATTCCGTTCATCCGCGGTGTTGAGGCTGAACTGTACGCCCATGCCGAAGCCGGGATGGCTCACTTGTACTGTCCCTCGCACGCGCAACTTCAACTCCTGTGTGCGCACGACCAGATTTACCACGGTGTGGGGCGGGAACGGAGCGGGAGTCTCGACATAGCAGCCGCCCGTGCTGACATCGCTCAGAGTGCAACGGTTGGGAACACCCTCGCCTAGGCGAAACACATCCGCGCTCAGCCGGCAGGCGAGGCGTGACTGCACCCGGCGATTCGAAGACGAGGCCGAGAGCCCTAAGCCTGCGAGCCGCATGGCTACTGGTTCCACGGGTGGCTGGGGCGCAGCTTGGGGCGCGGCTTGGGGCGCGGCTTGCTCTGCCGTTGCCAGCCGTTCGAGGCTGCTCTTGATCCATTCGTTCAAGGTTCGGCGGGAGGTTTGTGGTACGTCCACAAACCGGATTCCAACTCGCCCCGAAGAGTCCTGCCATACCACGTCGCCGGAAAGCCGGACCGCGGATTTTCCCCCTGGCAGATTGAACTGAAAATAAACCTTGCAGCGCAGGGGCAGCCTGCGCTCGGACTGGATGGCGAGACCATCTTCACTCAAGTCCAACAGCGTGGCGGCAACATTTTCCGCGTTGCCGTAAGCGATTGAGGCGGGCGCATGCAACGCGACGCGCAGCTTGGTGCGTTTCTCCCGCGCCATCAGGCCCCGCGCGGCGCGCAAGCTGCCGGCGGCGCGTTCTACCGAGACCGGTTTGTACACGACGAAGTTGGCGCCCTGACCAAAAATGTCGCGAACCTGTTCGCGTCCGTCGACCAGCCCGATAATGAGGGTTGTCTTGTTGAGCGGCAACTTGCGGACTGAGGCGATAAATTCGATGGCCGCCGATTGATCTTTGCAATCAACCACCACCGCATCAAAGTGCTGACTCGCCAGCCGGGAGGAGGCTGCGCTCAGATTCGCGCACTGCTCTGTCCCGATGCTCAGATCCTTGAGGATATGACTGAGCACCTGTACCGCATCTCTGTCTGCACACACCACCAACGACGTAAGTGCCATACCGCGAGAATGTTAGAGTTCCAAGGTA
>QIAI01000539.1 GCA_003224995.1 Acidobacteriota bacterium | reverse complement strand
AGAAAATCAAAATGATGATGAGCTATCCCATGAGCAGCGGCCGAAATTTTGATGAAATTTTGCGCGTGCTCGACTCGTTACAACTCACCGCCAAGCACAACGTCGCTACTCCAGCCAACTGGAAGCCCGGAGGCGACGTCATCATTCCCACTTCGGTCACTGACGAGCAGGCCAAGCAGAAGTATCCCGCCGGCTTCAAAACGCTGAAGCCCTAACTGCGAACCGTCGCGCAACCGAATTAGTACGCTTTTAAGGGAACGGGGTCCTTCACTCAAAGGTAGGACCCCTAACCTTTTCAACATCCATCTACAAGATTTATTGTATTCGCTGCTCCACTTGCCTCCACGAGTGCCGGCAAGAGCCCGATTGACCAGCGTGCGGATGCCGGTCCATAATTTCTATCCGTCCCCGGAGCCTCGACATGGTTTTCATGGACTTTAAGGAGAAACAAATGTGGAAGAAGGAAAACGGCGTAACTGCAGAGCGCGTACCCGGAGCCATGGCGGCCTATCGCGAATCCGTGGACGAGTTCTCAAAGCACGCTGCTGAATTCCTTGAACACATTCCCACCCTCACCAAGGCGCGGGAAGCCTACCAGCGCGCCATCATGGTTAGCACGGAATTGCGCAGCATCCTGGATACTGGTGACGAGGCGTTGAAGTCTTTAATGGCTCAGTTGGAGCAAGCCGTGGGCGTGCAACTTGCCGCGCCCGCGCCCGAAAAGAAGCGGCCCGAAATGGCGAAAGTCGAACCCATCAAGGCACCTGCGGAAGACACGAACATGCCACGGATTCTTCCCTGAATCTGGTGAATTTATCGCGAACGAGTTCCTGCTCCTCACCGAGTAATTCCCGGAGCTGGTGAGCTAGAGTTTGGGCCTTGAACTCCTGCCCAAGTAAAGATTCGTAAATCCAGTCTGTACCCCACAACTTCCCGGTCATAATCTGGTTCATACCATTGTCCATTCGAAGGATTCTTGGAGGAAACTTTATGGTGAAACATTGCCTACTCGCGCTTACGGTTGCCGGTTTGCTGTACACGGTTACTCCCGCCGCCATCGCACAAAATGCCGGCGGCTCGGATCAGCAATCGCAGCCTGCGGCCAGTCCGGCAGAACACGGTCATGGTGGTCGCCATTTCGATCCTGAGAAGCGTTCCGAGATGTTGGCCAAGCACCTCAGTCTCAACGCTGATCAGCAAGCCAAGCTAAAGGACATCCTGACCTCGGAGCAGTCTCAGATGCAGAAACTGCACGAAGAGTCTTCGATGTCGCAGGAAGATCGTCGTTCTAAAATGATGGATCTGCACAAGACGTCTAACGAGCAGATCCGTGCTCTTCTGGACGCCGACCAGCAGAAGAAGTTCGATGAAATGCAAACCAAGCATGAACAGCGGATGCAGGATCATCGCGAAAAAGGCGCCGGACCTGACTCAGACCATGCGCCTGACTCAAATCCGAAGTAAGGCCACAATTGGAGGGCGGGGAAGTTGTCCTCGCCCTTCGCGGGTTTTGAAAGTCGAGCAGGCTGCTCCTCTCGCAGTGTCTTCAGTGTCCACTGAAGCATCTCGAGTCCTCCAGGAGTGCCGGCGATTAGATGCGATCGCGGTAATGCATTGTGGGCAACTGCCGCAAGCGTTCCGCCGCCAATTCTGGTGTGATGTCCCGCTGCGGCGTCCCTAGCATTTCGTATCCCACCATAAATTTTTGGATGGTCGCCGAGCGCAACAGCGGCGGATAGTAGTGGGCATGCAGATGCCATTCTGGATGCGGCCGCGCGTCCGTGGGCTGCTGATGAAATCCCATCGAATAGGGAAAAGAGACCTCAAAAAGATTGTCGTAGCGAGTCGTCACCTGCTTCATGACGTCGCCCAGGAGATCACGCTCGCCATCATGCAGCTCGCTCATGGCCGCGACGTGCCGCTTGCTGATCACCATGATCTCAAATGGCCATACCGCCCAGAACGGCACCAGCGCGACAAAGGCTTCGTTTTCGCAAACGATGCGCTCTCGCCCGTTCTCCATTGCGAGGTACTCACATAGCAAGCACGAGCCATGGTTCTCCCAGTATTCCCAGAGGGCTGCCTGCTCTCGCGCGGCCTGGTTCGGCAAATGCTCGTTGGCCCAAATCTGGCAGTGTGGATGAGGATTGCTAGCTCCCATCATCGCCCCACGATTCTCGAAGACTTGCACATGCTGGACCCACGGCATGGCTCCGAGTTCTTCGTACTGCGTGCTCCACATGCCGATCACCAATCGAAGTTCCTGCAGGCTCATCCGGGCAATCGTTAAATCATGCCGTGGAGAAAAACAGCCGACTCGGCATAGTCCTCGCTCGCTGCTCGCAATAATAAGGTTACGATCTTTAATCTCGAACTCTTCAACATCCGGTCGCAGGGCCGCGTAATCATTGTCAAACACGAAGGTCTCAGAGTATTTCGGATTGACCGCGCCACCCGCCCGTGAATTTCCCGGACACAAGTAACAGCCCGGGTCGTAAGTCGGCTGCTCCTCAACCGGGAGCTTCTCCATTCTCCCTTGCCAGGGACGCAAAGTCCGTTGCGGCCAAACCAGAACCCACTCGCGCGTCAGTGCTCAATAGACTCAGGTCCGTCATTCGGTTATCAACCAGGCGCCAAACATGGTTTTCCTAGTCTCACAGGCCGAGTTCGCTGGCAGCTACAGAATGCACCCCGTGGCTGGCATTTAAGACGTAGATCTCCGGATGAATCCCAGTACGCTTCTCGTATTCCTTCGCGACTCCGTCTTTGAATTCCTCGGCCCGATCCGCGCGCACCAGATTCACCGTACATCCCCCAAACCCGCCCCCCGTCATCCTCGCTCCGACCACGCCCGGTTGGCGACTGGCAATCTCCACCATCGTGTCCAGTTCCGCACAACTCACTTCATAATCCTCTCGCAAACTTCGGTGAGATGCCGCCATCAGCGTTCCGAGTTTCGCAGTATCGTTTTGTTTGAAAGCTTCGGCCGCCGCCAACACCCGCTCATTCTCGCTCACCACGTGCCGGCATCGTCGATAAATCACCTCGGGCAGCAGGCCTTTGTGTTCTTCCAATTGAGTCAGCGTGACATCGCGCAACGATTCGACTCCCGGCAGCCCTGCCCCCAGCCTCTGCACTCCTTCCTCACACTGCGCCCGTCGCACGTTGTATTCGCCGCCTGCCAGTTGATGCTTCACTCCCGTATTGCACACCACCAGCCGCAGATCGACAATCCAGCATCACTGCATGCCCCGCCTGACCATGCGCCGAAATGAACTGGTCCATGATGCCAACCCGCGCTCCCACGAATTCGTTCTCCGCTTGCCGGCAGCTGAGCGCAAGCTCCGTCAGGTCAATCTGTGCTCCGCTAATCTCTAGCAGGGCGTAGCCGGTTGAGACTTCAATCGCCGCCGACGAACTCAAGCCCGAACCGATCGGTACTTCCCCGTGCACCAGAAGGTCCGCCCCTCTGAGTCGGTGTCCATGCTTCTCGAGGGCTAGCGCCGTCCCCACCACGTAGTCGGTCCAGTCGCCCCGGCGAGCCACGGTTTTGTTGTTCAGATCGAGCAGCTGCGAATTCTCGAAGTTCGTAGAGAGCAGCTTGAGTTGTCGATCCTCCCGCGGCGCAATGGCAACCCAGCAGTAGAGGTCGATGGCCGCCGGCATCACAAAGCCCTGGTTGTAATCGGTATGTTCGCCAATCACGTTGACGCGACCCGGCGCCCGAAATAGCCGCGCACGCAAGCCAAAGATTTTTTCGAAAGCCCCACGCAGATCGGTGAGTCCGCCACTTGTCTGCATCGGTGTATTCCTGCCGGCGTCCTGCATCAAGTTCTTACCTGGAGCCTCTGAGGATCGCCGGGAATCGCCATGCAAGTCTGACGGTCCCGACCTTCACTTCTTGAGTGCAGGGAGAGCCCCCGACGGTGCACCCGCCAGCGGCATGGTACCAGAACTCTATCGATTCAGTTTTGGGTAAGGGATCGAGTTCGACGGCGTCGAGGAGTTCGGCCGCAGACGCGCGGAGTTCGGCCGCGGCGACGAGGGACTTGAAACCGTTCGAGCAAACGTTGAGTCGACGATCGGCGCAGGCGCAATCGTGGTTGATTCCAGCAACGCAACAGCAAACCCACTCATTAGAGAAATGCGAAACCATTGGATTAGAGAGATGCGAAACCATTGGATAAGAGAACGCGAAACCATTGGACGCAACTTCGACTCTCAATTTCGATAAGGCGGTGTGATCCTCTCGAATTTTAACAAGGCAGAGCCATGAAGGTTTTTTATGCCCATGGCAAGCGTTATAGCGAAGCTGAAGTTACACTGTTACCGGATCGGATGGAAC
>QIAI01000083.1 GCA_003224995.1 Acidobacteriota bacterium | reverse complement strand
TGATGACGCGGTTTTCGGATGCGGTGACGATGGTAGCGCGCACGGCGCGGGCGCAAGCGGAGGAGGATTGGGGCAGGAAGTATACAGCCATCCGCGAAGATGATGCAGGCAACCGTTTCAATATTTTCTTGCGTTGCGTCACGCACCTGCACTTGCATATTGGGCAGATGATTTATTTGCAGTATGAGTTGACGCGGGGTACGAAGCAAGCGGGGTAGAGGTCCGCTGCACTTTGCTGCTAAGGGCAGGACTGTTTCACAGGGGGACATCCAAAGTTTTTACCCGCAGAGAGCGCTGAGAACAGCCGCGGAGAACGCTGAGAACAAACATTAAAGTGCACGTGCGGGCTACCCGTTCACCGCGAAGGTTGGGTCGCGCTATCTGCTGGTCGCAAGGAACTCAGGATGGTCTTTTCGATTCCCGGCCAAGCCGTGGAGCGCGGGTCGATCAGATCGAAGTGGTCGGCTTGCGTGATTTCAAGCAGCGTGACGTTCTCGCCCGCTTTCTTTTTCTTCTCAACGTAATTTCGGCTGAACGCTGGCGGAACGATGTCATCCTTCGTGCCGTGCACCAGAACTTGCGAAGCTTGCGGGATCGACAGGCGCATGGGATCGGCGTCGTGGTAATGCTCAGGGACGTCATTGGGCTTGCCTCCCAGAAATTCGACTACCGCGTCGTTGCTGAGGTGGAGGTCGAACGTCTGCTGCAAGTCCAGTACGCCTGCCAGTGAGATCACGCGAGTTACCGCAGGTTCGTGGGCAGCGAGGCACAGTGCGAGTTGTCCGCCAGCAGAATGACCGAGGATAACGATTCTCGCGGTGTCGAGTTGATAGCGCCTGGCGACCTGAGAGAGAAAACGGAAGCCAGCAGCGATGTCATCGAAGGTTCCGGGCCAGGCGCCTCCGGCATTTCCCACGCGGCGGTACTCAAGATTCCAGGTGGCAATTCCTTTCCCGCTCAGCGCGGCACAAAGATGACCAGCATGCGCCAGATCGTATTTGGCGCGCCAGAAACCTCCATGGATGTTCATTGCAATGGGAAATGGGCCTTTGCTTTTAGGAAGACGGAGTTCGCCGAACTGGTTGGCATCGGAGCCATATGCGAGACGTACGTCGGCATGCGGCGGAGGACTCGTGAGGATGTCTTCAGACATTTTCGACTCGGCGGTGGAACAAGGGATTTTACCTGCTAGGGCGCGAGGAACGCTCGAGTAGATTGGAACGCCAAGTCTTCATAGAGCGGGCGATATTTCGACCACGCGATGAATAGCGCTCGGAAATGACATCACCCGGAAGCGAGCATGAACTATCCGGCTAGATGTCGTAGTAAAGCAAAAATTCATAGGGATGCGGTCGCAGTCGAACCGCGTTCACTTCTCTTTCCCGCTTGTACTCGATATAGGTGCGCAGCAGTTCCTCTGTAAAGACATCTCCCTTCAAAAGAAAGCCCGAATCTCTTTCGAGTGCGTCAAGTGCATCCTCCAGGGAACCAGGCATGGAAGGAACTTTGGCTAACTCTTCTGGCGTGAGATCGTAGACATCCTTGTCGAGCGGCGGGCCGGGGTCCATTTTGTTCTCAATGCCGTCAAGGCCGGCCATCATCATGGCCGCAAAGGCGAGATACGGGTTGCAACTGGGATCGGGCGGACGAAACTCCACCCGCCTGGCCTGAGGAGCAGCGGAATACATGGGAATCCGGCAGGCGGCGGAGCGATTGCGGCGCGAGTAGGCCAGATTCACCGGTGCTTCAAATCCTGGGACCAGGCGTTTGTAGGAATTGGTTGTGGGTGCAATGAGCGCGGCCAGAGCTGGGCCGTGCTTGATCAATCCAGCGATGTACCAGAGAGCGAGCTGGGAGAGTCCGGCATAGCCATCGCCAGCAAACAGCGGCTTTCCTTCTTTCCAGAGAGACTGGTGGGTGTGCATGCCGCTGCCATTGTCGCCGTAGATCGGCTTCGGCATGAAGGTAATCGTCTTCCCGTACTGGTTGGCAACATTTTTCACAATGTACTTGAACAGGAGCATGCTGTCGGCAGATTTTACGAGTGAATTAAAACGTAAGTCGATTTCGGTCTGACCGGCGGTGGCAACTTCGTGATGATGGCACTCGACCATGAGTCCGGCGTTCTGCATCGCGACCACCATTTCGCTGCGCAGGTCCTGGTAGTGATCCGTGGGAGGCACCGGAAAATAACCTTCGCGGAAGCGCGGACGGTAGCCCAGGTTATTTTCCGCGCGCCCGGAGTTCCAGCGGCCTTCTTCGGCATCGATGAAATAGAACCCGTGCTGTTCGCGCTGATCGAAGCGTACGTTGTCGAAGATGAAGAACTCGGCTTCCGCGCCGAAGTAGGCAGTATCGGCGATGCCGGAGGAGGCAAGATAAAGCTCGGCTTTGCGTGCGATGTAGCGCGGATCACGATCGTAGCGCTGCTTGGTCACTGGGTCGATGACATCGGCGACCATGACCAATGTCGAGACCTCAGTAAACGGATCGAGCAGAGACGAACCTGGATCGGGGATCAGTAACATGTCGCTTTCGTGAATTGCGGCCCAGCCTCGGATGGAAGATCCATCCATGCCGAATCCGTCTTCGAAAGCTGCCTCGGTCAACTGCTCGATGGGATAGGAAATGTGATGCCAAAGCCCGGGTAAGTCGGTGAAGCGCAAGTCAAGGATCTTAACGTCATTACGTTTCGCAAACTCCAGCACGCTCTTGGGATCTGCCATGTGTGCCTTCCAAGGTTCGTCGCAGAAAGGCACGCGCCGTTACGAAGCCAGCCCGGAATCTGCAGGACTTCGAAATCGTGGGAGCGCGCGCCGAGCTGTCGTAAGCCGCCCAGAGAGTGTAGAAGGGGCGGCAATTCGCGCCGCAATTGATTGTTTTTATGGAGCCGATAAGCGGACGTTATGCGTGTTTTCTTGTCCGGTTCAGGGAGAAGTCAGCTCTCAGAGAAGTTGCTGAAAGCTGACATCCGATTTCTGTTTCAAAAGCCTAGAAGTTGAGGACGATACCAGTGGAGAAGCGACCGTTATTTTGCGTGTTGCCGAAGAAGCGCGTTTGCAGGTAATCCCCCTGAAAACGCCAGGCCACGAGCGGGATAAGCTTGAAATCCAAACCTCCGCCGATTGCCTCAGCAAAGGATGTGTCCGATGCAGAGTAGCCGGGCGCACTGACACTAAGGTGTCCGGCGCCGAACAGGGCGTGCGCGAAGGGCCGGACTCTGGCCACGGAAAACGAAACGCGTGGTCCGAACAGGTAGTTGTACTCGCGGGCGTTGACGTGGAAGATCTGCGTGCTGCTGGGAAAATTGTTGGTTCCATAAAGGCCGTTCAGGTCGGCCACAATCCCGATGAAGGGTAAAAACTTGCCTTCGAGCGAACCTTCCCAACCGTTCAAGTTGGACCGATTGTTATGGTTCAGATCGGCACTACCGTAGGAATATCCGACGAAGACATTGCCTTTCGGAACCTGGGCGGCGGCCTGAGACGACCACGCGCATGCCAACGCGAAGAATAGTAATCCCGGCATAAGTCTGCTTCTGGACACAGCAACTCCTCCTGTTGAATGATCTGCGGCATTAGATGCAGAGCGGGTGATGGAGGATGGCATGTTTAGGGCCAGCTTGAACGGATGAATTGGGGATTAGAAGGAGCGCCCTCGCGGCGACGCGCGAGAAGGTAGACCCACACTTCGGTCGATCCCCGCGATACCCGTCTGATTTATTTTTTGCGTTGCCGGATCTTTACGTCGAAGCTGACCACTCCGTTTTGGTCGCGGGTGCCGAGGATGGAGACGTCTTTGCGAATGTAGTACTCACCCTGGATAATCTGTTGCGAGGCTTGGGAAACGTTTTGGCTATAAGTAAGTGTGAAGTTGTTCGAGATTTGCTGCTCGATGGTAACTTGGGGACCGCGGGTGGGGTTGGTTTCGGTGTTGAGCCCCTGCGGGTCAATTTTTATTTTGCTGACGCCGAGAAGTCTCTGCACGCGATTGCTCACGGTGGAATTCAGCGCCTCGCTGAGAATCAGGTTAGAGGCGGTCTGGCTGAAGGCGGTATTGTTCGACTGCGCAAGTTGCTCGGATTGTTCGCGCGTCTGGCCGACCGCGAGTAGGGCAACAATGTCGGCCTCGGGCAAGGGTGGATCGCTGCGATACTTCACGCTTAACGGCTTGCTGGTGTCACCATTGACGCTGACCGTAATGTCATAGTCGCGCACGCGCGTCGTGGCCTGCAGATCAAGCACCGGCTTGATGCTGACCGGGCTTTGGAAGAGTACTTCGCCGCGTTCCAGCCGGTATTTGGCGCCATTAAAATTGATTTCGCCTTCCAGCACTTCAACGCGTCCCAGCAAGGCGGGTTTGGCAGCCGTGCCACGAAGGCGAAGATCGGCATCGCCCGACAGGCGGGCGATGGCGGTCTGCATTTGCAGATCGGGTGCGGTGGTTACGTGCACATCGAGCTTGACGCGATATAGGGGCGAGGTGGCGGGCGGGACGACGACCGATTGAGACCCTCCGGCGTAAGCGGCAAAATCGAACCCTGGAGTGATCGCCAGCTTCGTAACGGTGACATCGCCGCTGAGAGTAGACCCGTCCCGGGTCCCATAGAAACGGAGATCAGCGGTGGCCGTGGAACTCACGCCCGCGGGATAGCGAAGCCGAACATCCTGCGCGTTGGCGCTGAAATCGAAGTTTATCTGTCCCTGATAGGTAGTCGCTCCTCCAGTCAGCGTCAGCGTACCGCCGCCGCTGTGGGCGGTGAGGGATTCGATCTGCAGGCGATTCTTATTGAAGACCAGAGAACCATTCATGTCGCTCAAGCCACTAGGAAGGTCGGCGTAGGCGAGAGAGCCGTGGCTGACATTGACGCGTCCCTGCAAAAGGGGATCTGCGATGGGGCCCGTGACGGCCATTGATAGATTCACCGAGCCGGATGAGGTGAAGTTTGAATTCAGAGTCTGGATGAGTTGCAGGTTGAGATGGCCATCACCAGCAAGATCCAGATCGTATCCCCCGGAGAGCGCGGCAGTGCCATGGGCTGAAAAGTCGGTGTTCTCGCCGACAATGTGCAACTGTTCAAGCCGCGCGGTTTCCTGCGACATGGATACCCGAATTGGCCCTTCGTTTTTGAGTCGAACGTCTTCGATCGTCGCGTCAAAGCCTGTCAGGTTCGCCACAATGTTCAGGTCGCGCGGAGTTCGCAAGGGGCCGCGAATTTGCATCTCGCCAGTGAGGGCGGAGTGGCCGGTGATCTTGACATTGAAATATTTGCGGACAATCGAATCCAAATCGAAGTGATCGAAGCGCAGGGTCGCGTCAACTGGAAAATTTTCGCGGGGCCGGACGGTACCCTCCAAATTGAACTCGGCATGTTCAAACTCCGAGGCGGCGGTCACGTGGATCAATTCGCCTTGGGTTACGGCTTCGACCCGCAAATTGCCGACGCGCTCGTGGTCGAGCGCCAGGTCGTGAACCAGCATTCTTGCATCGATGGTGGGCGCCTCGGGCGTGCCCGAGCCTTGAGCCGTGAAATCGACGCGACCCTCAACGGCGATGCGGCTCTTCTGCAATTGGGGAATCCGGGTTAAAGCGAAATTCTGTCCCGTGAGATTGAAATGATAGGTATGGGTCGCGGGCTCGTAAGCGGCTCCTCCACTGGCATGCGAATCGTAGTAGTCGAGTTGAATGTTGTTCAGCGACGCCTGTCCTTGACTCCAGCGCAGATCGGAAGTGAACTGGCGGATGGGCTGTCCATAGACAAGCGCATCATTGATTTGAACGTGACCTTCGGCATGGGGTTGCGCGCGCGTGCCAGAAGCTTGCAAGCTGACGTTGGCTCGGCCGGTGGCTGGGTAGTTGTAACCAGCAATCCCCTCAACCTCAGCAATGTCCGCGTTTTGCAGGTTGACATTGGCAGTGAAGGTGTCGGTCGGGTTGAAGGTGCCCCCGGAGAGTGCCGCACTAAGATCGAATCGGGCCGAAGTGTCACCATGCGTGGCGGTTGCGTGTCGAACGGAAACCGCGTGAGGGGAGACTTGTACATCCGCGGCAAGCGAGTCCCAGTGCACTTCCTGCTCAGGCGAATGCTCGGTCGCGGGCAAGATGGAATCGAAATCCTGAATCTGAAGATGTCCGGCGAGACTCGCCGATGAGACCTTGCCGGTGGCAACTCCGGTGAAATGCGCGCTGCCATGCAACCTGAGCGGCAGGCGGCCAGGGCCATGCAGCGCGGTGATGAGTGGCTGAAGCTCATTTAGGTCGCTGGTCGACGCGTTAATCTGCAGGGATGAGCTCGAGGCGAGCTTTCCGCTGGCGTGCAATTGCGACGACCGGGTGGCGAGATCGAGTTGCGCGAGATCGAGGTCATCGCTGCTCATTCGATAGCTACCGCGAGCCGTGGCGGTGATGGGCACCTGTCCGGGGCGGAGTGTAGAGGGCGGTGCGAGAGTGAGAGCGAACTCCGCATCGGTACGGCGGAGAGAGCCAATCCAGCGCGCCTCTAGAGTTCCATCGGCAGCGCCAGCGAAGTTCAGGCGGTCGAGCGGGTACTGGCGGGTGCTGAAAGCGGCGGCCGCAGCATTCGCGGAGATGTCCTTCAGGCGGACGCGAACCACACCCTTCTGTTCTTCGAGCTTCTTTTCTTTCGGACTGCGCGACGGAGTGGTGGAAGCGAGCCAGTTCGTGATATCCGCCTCACCGGTCACCGAACCGCCCAATATCTTGCCTTGCGCCTTGGTTAACTTGAACTGGCGCTCGTTGATGGAGAAGTCTGAGCTGAGGCTCGCGTCGCGCAGATTGAGCTGGTCGTCCCGCCACTCGAAGTTCTTGAGCGCGGCTTTGCCCTCCGCAACAAATTTCGCCGCAGACCAAGTGCCTTTGCCGTTGAGCTCGAGAACTCCGGCACGCAACTGGCGCTGGCGAAGAATGGCCGCGGCCTCGACCAGGTCAACCGCCCCGGTGTAGTTGGCTTCAATCGTAGGATGGGTGAAGTCGCGAATACGGCCACTGGCATCGACATGCGAGTGCCCGGAGCTCCATTTCAGGGACGGGATCTCGACATCGTTCTGGCCAAGGTTGAAATGTACGGCGGCCATCCAGGCGAAGGGGGAGTAATTCTGAAATTGTGTGTCAACCCGGCCGAGTAGCAGGCTGCTCTCGTAGCGTCCCCGCAAGAACGAGTAGCTCATATCGGCGGAGATATCGTGAACGTCGAAATCGAAAGGCGTGCGCTGGTCGTTCCACAGGAATTCGCCCCGACGTACCTCAAGGTTTCCGATCGAGAGTGCAAACAACTGCTCAACCGGTGTCTCGTTTGAGGCGCGCTGGACTTTTGGCTTCGGAACATTCGTGGTGCCATCAGGCCCTACGATGAAATGGATGACAGGATGCTCAACGGCAATCGATTTGAAGCCAAAGGAAGTCTCTAGAAGTGAGATTACCCGGATGCGAGCAACAACCCGGTCAACATGTGCCAGGGGAATGTCATCCGCAGATTCCGTGCCGTGAATGGTGAGGCCACGAATCTCAACTTGCAGGCGGAACGGAATAGTGTGATAGGTGCCTAGTTCGACGCGGCCGCCGGTGGCCTTTTCCATGGCTGCGACGATGCGAGCACGCACGAAGGTCTGGAAAGAGTCGGTAGTCATGTACCAGGCGGCCGCGAGAAGTGCAACGAGTGCCAGCCCGCAGAGTGCCAAAAAATATTTCCACCACTTGCGGGGAGCCCGGGGCGGTGCAGCCTCGGTCACGGAGCCTGGCCTCCGGAGGGAGACGTCGGGGTAACCGATGAGGTCGGCAGGTTTATGTTGCTTTCCTCGCGCAGGCTCTGTAGCCATGAGGTGAACAGCTCATTCACTTTCTGCTGCGTAAGAATTTCGCGGATCTGGGCAGAGACCTGGGCCAGCGGAACCTCTTGTGAACCTGTCTTGCGGAGTTGCGGCAGGAATGTGTCGCGGTAGTAGGCTTCAACATTCTGAGGTGTGACTTGAACCGCGGGACGCAGGCGCGCCTCAACCTGATGAAGAATGGAAAGGTCGCGTATCAGCCAGGATTCGACCTGTTTCTCATCCAGAGCGTAACGATTGAGAGCGGACTGCCATTCGGAGGGATTGTTCGCGCCTTGCTGTTTCTGAATATCCTTGATCCGCTGCTGCAATTCCGCCGCAGGCGGCTGCGGTGCTTCCGCGCCCTGCCCTTGCTCTCGGACCAGTTCCTGGTCGATCAGCCGGTCCAGGGCACGACTGCGATCCTGATCGGTGATCTGGTTGAGGGCACGGCCCTCCGCGAGCGCCTCCAGACGAACCGCGTCGTCCCAATCACTCTGCAGGATCACGTGGCCATTCACGGTGACAACAATGCGGTCGATGACTTCGGCGGGACGCGCCAACCCGGTAGATGCAGCCAGGATCAACAAGAATGCGAGCTGGGAAAAATTACGCATTAAAAAGCTTGCCCAATACTAAAGAAGAAATTGAAATGACTGGCCCGTTGGGGAGCGAACTGGGTCTGCGTGGAGACGTCGTTCACCGAATTGGTAACTGTTTGAAAACTGGGAAATGCAGGCGGATTCAGATTGTATCCGAAATCCAGGCGAATAGGGCCTATGGGTGTCTTGTAATGCACCCCCACACCCAGGGCGTGCGAAATGTAG
>QIAI01000538.1 GCA_003224995.1 Acidobacteriota bacterium | reverse complement strand
GCTTCCAGGCGGCTTGCAGAGCACCGCGCAGCACATCCTCATTGGCATTGGCCAGGCGGACGTGAGTCATCCCCATGCGGCCCCAGCCGCCGCGGATGGGAACAAAAAAATTCGGGTGCTTCGGCGACGAAGTCCGCTTGCAATTCAGGTGAGAGCATCAGGTTGCCGTAGCCTTCCTTATGCGCGGCCAGGGTGGCGAAAATTTTGCCGCCCACCCGGAAATCGGCCGACCCCATGTGCCAGCCCTCCTCTGCCCCTTCCAGACTTAAAGCAATCCGGCGAAAATCAGCCGCGTTCATCGCAGATTCCTTTCTGTTCCAAAAGCAGCAAAAAGCAGGTCCTTCGCTGCGCTCAGGATGACAACTCCTTGATGACAACTCCACTACGACAACTCCATGATGACAACTGCGAGGCGACAACTCCAAGGCGAAAGGTGCACACAGATTGGCGAAAGTTAAATTCCCCTTGTCACCTTTTCGCTGCTCGCTGACAATCTCCCGGATGTGCGCCGCCTCCGCAACCTTTTCTCAAACTACCACCGCGCAGCGTCGGACCTTGCTGGCCGCCTCTCTCGGCTGGATGCTCGATGCCTTCGATGCCATGCTCTACGCGCTGGTGCTCGCCCACATCATGCGCGATCTCGGCATGAGCAAGGGTACGTCCGGATTTCTGGCGACGCTCACCCTGCTTGCTTCCGGTATCGGCGGCGTCCTATTCGGCTTCATTGCTGACCACATCGGCCGCAAGCGCGCCCTCATGCTTAGCATTTTGACCTATTCGCTTTGCTCGTTCGCCTCCGGGCTTGCCACCTCCATCCTCGTGCTCGCCATCTTCCGCTTCATCCTCGGCCTCGGCATGGGCGGCGAGTGGAATACGGGCGCTACCCTTGTGGCCGAAACCTGGCCCACCGAGCTCCGCGCCAAAGCTATCTCTGTGGTGCAAAGCTCATGGGCTATCGGCTATGCACTCGCCGCATTAGTCGCAGGCATTGTTCTTCAGTATTCGAACTGGCGGATGGTCTTTTTCGTCGGCATATTGCCTGCGTTGGTCACGCTATGGATTCAGAACCGCGTTCCGGAATCCGAGATGTGGCAGGAGCACCATCGTCTGGCACACGATTCGAAGCGGGTTGCCGACGCGCAAGCCAGCTATGATCACGGCAGCTTCTTGCGCATTTTTCAGCCACCCTACGCGCGCTACACCTTCGCGCTGCTGTTCGCCAATTTTTTTGGAATGTTCGCCTGGTGGGGATTGTTCACCTGGCTTCCGCCGTACCTGTCACTTCCGGTGAGCCAGGGAGGCCGAGGTTTCGGCGTGATGGGTGTCACTGCCCTGCTCGTTTCGCTCAATCTTTTCGGGATGTTTCCTGGCTATGCCGCCTTTGGCTGGGTTGCCGATCTTCTCGGCCGGCGCAAAGCGTTCCTTCTGTATACCCTCATGGCCGCGATCCTGGTGCCGTTTTACGCCGCCGCCCGCCAGCCATGGCTGTTGATGATTCTCGGAGCACTGACCGCATTTTTCGGCACCGGATTTTTCTCCGGATCGGGGATCATTGCCAGTGAAATCTTTCCCACCCGGGTGCGGGCTCGCGCTTTGGGTTTCACCTACAATGGAGCTCGCACGCTAAGCTCTATTTCTCCTTACGTAATTGGACGAGTGGGCCAGGCGAAGGGCCTGAGCTGGGCTTTTTACCTGTGCGCCGCAGGATTTTTCTGCTCGATGCTGGCCGCGACCCAGCTCCCCGAAACAAAAGGCAAAGCACTGGAGTAGTTGCAGCTTCGAGTTCCAGAAGCGGTAAAAAGCAGGTCCTTCGCTTCGCTCAGGATGACAAATCTAAGGGAGAGAGCTCCAACTCCACGGCGAAGCTGCCACGCGACAACTCTAAAGCGACAACTTCACGGCGACAGCTCTGAAGCCACAACTTCAAAGGCGAAAACTTTAACTTGGATTGCAATGCCAACCAATATCGAGATCGATGCGATCTCCGTGAGCTTCCTCACAAACTCCGAACTACTCAATTGGTTCGACTACCGGCACTGCCGACCCGTCTCTCTGTGGCAATTGCACAATCACAATCGCGGCCAGCACGATGACTACGCCCAACCCCTGCACTGGCTTTACCACCTCTCCCAGCAAAATAGCCGCCAACACGATCGAAAACACGGGCTCCAGGCAACTGGCCACAATTGCCCGGGTTGGTTCCAGATGCTGCAATCCCGCAAAGTAGAGCGAGAACGGCGCCAGAACCGAAACCACAGCGAACACCAGTAGAAAGCCCCACTCCGTACTTGAGTAGTGCGCAGCCAGCAGCTTCCAGGGAGGATTGACGATGAGCCAGAAGGCACTCGCGCCGAGGGTGGTATAAAGCAGCACGATCCAGCGGTCGTAGCGCGCCAGGATCCGGTGTCCGCCGATGTTATAGAACGAGAACGAAACCGCCGCTCCTATCGCGGCCGCCACCCCAACGGGATCCAAGCGAAAGCCGTTGGCTCCAGCGGCCCCAATCGCGAAGGCGCTGCCTACGACCGCCAAGGCAACCCGCGAGTCACCATATAGAGCAGCACCAGCACTGGCGCGGTGTACTGCAAAATGATGGCGGTCGCAACATTCGTTTTCTGGATCGCGAGATAGTAGAGATAGTTTGACGCGGCTACTCCGAGCACGCCCAGCACTACCATGCGTCCTAAGTCGGCCGCGGGCAGCCGCAGTTTTCCCAGGCCCCGCCGCCAGAGCAGCGCGAGAAATAACACCAGGAACGAAAAGCTGGTGCGACTCTGGGAAAGAATCAGCGGATCGATTGGTTGCAGAGCTTTGCCGGAGGGAAGCAGGCGTCCAGTGAACGCAGCTCTCCCCATAACAGCCGCAACTCCCCACAAGAACGTTGCCGCCGCGATATACGCGTATCCGCGAGCCGGATGCGCTTTATTCGTCAAGGATCTCGTCGAGGCGTTCAGGATTGAACCCGATCATCACTTCTTCCCCGATCACCAGCGTCGGAGTGGAATGGCTATGGTAGGTGTCCGTCAAATCGCGCAGGGCCGCTGGATCGCGCACGATATCGCGTTCCTCGAACTCCACTCCAC
>QIAI01000537.1 GCA_003224995.1 Acidobacteriota bacterium | reverse complement strand
TGGTGGTTAGATTTCCATCCAGATTGAATGGATACATCGATCCACGAAACGTCTGCCGCCCTGAAACCGGACTGTCCGTTGTCAAATAAATTTCCGGGAGAGGTCCGCTCAGTTTTTCCCGCCAGTACTGAAAATTTTTCTCGAGCACTTCGGGAGTAAACGTTCGCCGCTCAAAGCACGCTAAATCGGGATATTGAAAGGGCAACTCTGGCAAGGAAGAGGGCTGACCGGCGGAAAAGTAGTTGTAATGGGCAATCAACTCGGGCAGGAAGACACCGTAAATTGCGACACCATCAAAGATGATGTGACTGAGCGTTAGATACAGCCGGTATTCTTCATCGTCGAGACGGATCAATCTGGCTCGAAACAGCGGAAGCTCGCTCAAATCAAGCGGCACGCTCGCCTCCGCGGTCGCAATCGCAATCGCAGCAGCATCCCGGCGCTCGGCAGGCAGGCAGCGCAGGTTTGTGACCGGGAATGAAATGGAAAGTCTCTCGTGTACCTCCTGAAAGGGCTGGCCTTCGATGACTTTGAACGTGGTGCGCCAGGCTTCATGGCGTCGCAAGATTTCGTTGAAACTGCGCTCCAGCGCGACCACGTCCAGCGGCCCTGAGTGGTGAATGGTAACCGGCTCGTTGTAAAGAGGCAGTTCAGGAGCAAGTTGCGCATGCACCCAGACCTGTTCTTGCGCATGTGAAAGTGGAATGAGCTCTCCTGGCGGCCGCGGTGGAATCTGCGGAGCTCTCGGGCGGAGTTCTAATTCGCCCCGGAGGCATTTCTCAAGGAGTTTACGCTTGGCTTCTGAGTATCCGGATTCCATTTTCAATCGCCAACTGATAGCAGGTGAGATTACATTTGTACCTTCGCCTCGAAGGTGACCGGAAGAGCGGTCAATCCCCGGAGTCCGAGGTTGTGACGCCACTGAAGCGTGGCTTTTGTGTCCAGTCGTAGATCGGAAAGCCGCCGCAGAAGAGTTTCGAAAGCGATCTGGCCTTCCAGTCGCGCCAGCGCTGCCCCAAAACAGAAATGCGCAGCCCAGCCGAAGGCAAGGTGCCGATTGTCTTTGCGCGCCAGGTCGAGCCGGTCCGGTTCTTCAAAGCGTTCCGGATCGCGATTGCCTGCCCCCATCACGGCAATGACGGCCTGCCGCTTGCGAATTTGCTTGTTGCCCAGTTGAACATCAGCCGGGGCTAAGCGCGCTGTGTGCTGGCTCGGACTCTCGTAACGCAGCAATTCCTCCACAGCCGAAGGAATTAAAGAGGAATCGGTGCGCAAACGTTCCAGTTCTTCTGGATTGCGCAGCAGCGTAAGCAAGCCATTGCCGATGAGGTTCGTGGTCGTCTCCTGTCCCCCCACCATGGTGACGATCAGATTCGCGACAATCTCCTCTTCCGTCAAACTCGTTCCATCGATCTCGGCTTCCATCATGGCTCGAATCAACCCGTCGCGTGGACTCGTTCGCTGCTCACGCATTTCGGACTGAAAGTAGGAGCATAGATTTTCGACGCTGCGCAGCACCCGGGGATAGCGATCGGGATTGTGCTGGAAATTGCCCAGCATCTCGGCAAAATCCTGGGACCAGGCTTTCAGCTGAACGTGATCACGGGCAGGCACGCCTAGCAGTTCGGCGGTCACGATGGCCGGGGCGGGCGACGCAAAATCCTCAATCACGTCCATTCGGCCTTTACCGACCACCGCGTCCAGCAAGGTGTTCATGACATCCTGGATGTGCGAGCGGAGTTGTTCCACCCGTCGCGGAGTGAATGCCGCGGAAGCAAGCGCCCGCAGCCGAGTGTGATCCGGGGGATCCAGAAACAACATTTGCCGGACCATGACTTTCGCAATCGGGTTCTGCGCCGATAAATTCAGTTCACTCAACTGCTCCGGGGTGGGAGTACGGCTGGCAGAAAAATGATGCAACACATGCACCACGTCGGAGTAACGCGTAACAATCCATGCGTGCAGGAAAGGATCCCAGTGCACGGGATCTTCGCTCCGAAGCTGGCGGTAAAGCGGATAGGGGTTCGCGAGCACCTCGGGATCGAGCAACTGGTAAAGGCTGAGCGCACGATCTTCTTTACGCGGCGGAAACGACGGCGGCGCGACTGAGGAACTCATAAAGTATTTTCGGCCTGTGAAGTCTCCAGGATGCGACGGGCTTCTTCCTCGCTCATGGTGTTGAGCTTCACCTGCAACAAGGTATCGATCTCGGATGAAATCTCTCGTATTGTCGGATGATCGAATAAGCTCCGAAGCGGCAGTTCCACGTCGAAGGTCTGTTTGACTCTCGCGATAAGTTGGGCGCCCATCAGAGAGTGCCCGCCGAGATTGAAGAAATTGTCGTCCCGGCTGACGCGAGTGGTTCCCAACAGTCTCGCGAGGAAGCTTGCCAGCCATTGCTCGATTTCCGATTGCG
>QIAI01000484.1 GCA_003224995.1 Acidobacteriota bacterium | reverse complement strand
CCGAGCAGCAAAGGCCACAGAGCCCGGATCGAAGCGATCGCGTGCGCTTCTCCTGGCCGGGCTTTTCCTAAACGGAACAAGCTTAGAAATAACCAGAGATATAGTCCGAGCCCGATAACTCCGTGCTCCATGAGAATCGCCAGGAATGTGTTGTGCACGGCGAACGCTTCGCCATGAAAGCCGCTGATCCGTCGAGCCAATTCGGTCTGCACCTCAGCCGCGGACCATCCTGTAAGAGGACGTTCGAGAAACATCTCCCAGCCTGACTGGTATGCGGCGAGGCGAAACTCCACGGAGCTTTGGTCCGAGAGGCGATCGTCCATCCCACTCGTGAGCCCGGCAACACGGGCTGCGATCAACAATACGAAGGTGGCGGCGACTGCCCGGACCAGGCCGGAACGCCGAGGTCTCTTATTTCTGAACCCGAGGATCAAGAGCGATACGGAGATCACGAAGGTAAGCCAGACGCTGCGCGTGTTCGTCGCAAAAATCGCCACCGGTAACAGCGCCAGAATCGACAGCCTAACCATTCCGCGCAAACTGCCGCGGCGATAGCGTTCGATGGCTAAAAGCCCGAGGATGTTGAGCGTCATCCCGTTCGCCACCGCTTGTAAGAATGGACCGCGAGCGCGATCCGCGTGGATCCCGACGTTTGGGTCCAGTATGAACTGCGGCACAATCAGCGAATGCGCACCGAGCAGGAAGCAGACTGCGATCCAGGTGAGGTAACCCAGTACTGCAAACGAGAACCGCTCTAACCAGCGCAGCGAGTGTTCATCCTCAAAGACCCAACCAGAGATCCAGAACAACGCAAAAGGAACTACGAACTGCGCGGCTACCACGCTCCACGAAGTCGAATCAAATGGACGGGATAATGCGCCTATCGCCGACAAATACGTAAGCCCGAGCATCGGCCACATCACGCCACCCTGAAGCCGCAAGGATCGGCGTACCGCCAATGCGCGCAGGCACGAGACTAGAACGAGAACCGAGAAAGCGATGCGATCGACGGGGTAGCAGTCCATGCACGGCGGTCGGAACAACATTACCGTCAGGGTCAACAGGAACAAAGGGACCGGCACAGACATCAACGCCCAAAGCGGGACGAGGGCTACGGCCAGGAACTGCAGTCCCGCTGCCTGGACCGCCAACAGAGCAGGCGCGGGGGATGCGTCTTCGCCAGGCGCGAAGCCTGCCTTCATGACCCCGTTCCTCGCGCGACCACTCCAATCGTCGCAAATAGGATTTTTAGATCCATTGCCAGACTCCATTGCTCGATGTACTCGAGATCCAGCGCCATCGTGGTCTCAAAGGACGGATGCTGGCGCGCTGTCACTTGCCACAAGCCCGTGATGCCGGGCATCACATCCAAGCGGCGAAAATGGGACAGTTGATACCTGGAGAAGTCATCGACGGGATGCGGACGTGGACCGACCAGGCTCATTTCTCCCTTCCACACATTCCATAATTGCGGCAATTCGTCCAGACTGTAACGGCGCAGCCAACGGCCCACATGCGTGACCCGCGGATCCTTTGCAACCTTGAAACAAGGTCCATCGCGTTCATTACGAGCGCGCAGCAGGTCCTTGCCTTCTGCGGCATTGCTGATCATGGTCCGGAACTTGTAACAGCGGAACCGTCGCCCTTTTCGGCCTACCCGCGAGGCGGCGTAAATTGCGGGCCCCTTGGAATCCAGCCTGACGACAGCTGCAATCATCAGCAGCAGCGGAAAAGTGAGCAGGAGTGCTAAGGTCGACAGCACGAAATCCAAAATTCGTTTTACGAACAGGGCCGCCGCAGGAGCCTTTTCCGTATGTAATGTAATCAGGGAAATCGCGCCCAGATTCTCCAGTCGGGGTTGCTGGAACTCGCAGCCATAGAAGTACGGCACGACCTTCACATCGAGATGATTGCGGCGCGATTCGCGGATAACGAATTGAGCGAGATCCGGGCGGTGAGGCGTCGCAAAAATAACTTCATCAATGAACTTGGCTCGTGCGATCGCAGCCAGTTTGGCCGGAGGACCCAATACTCCAGGACAGCCTGGGCCGCTGTCATCCAGAAATCCGCAGAGCACCCTGTCAAGTTCAGGATGACACTCAATATAAGCGGCAATCTCCCGGCCGCTCGCGCCGGCGCCGACGATCAGAACATTGCGGATCCGCTTCCGGGAGCGACCATTTCTGCCCGCATGTCCGCGCCACCCGCGCATCACCAGCAAAGTCCCGAAGCTGAGCAGACCGGATAGGATTAGCTGGCGGGATGAGATTGGAAAACCACCCAACTGAATGGCAACTTCCACGAGGAGGGTGCTCCAAACCATGATCTTGGTCAGAAGACCAGGTAGGTAGCGGCGGTCCACCCGGCTCTGGTAAAGGCCTTCGGAGTGCGAGAGCAGAATCACCAGCACTGCAAACACAAAGCCCACGCCGAGTTCAGGAAGGTACAGCTTTGGCCAACCGTT
>QIAI01000483.1 GCA_003224995.1 Acidobacteriota bacterium | reverse complement strand
GACTTGAAGCCCGAAGCCCGTAGCTTGTTGAATCCTTCCTGTGGCTCTTCGTGTCCTTTGTGGTTGCTGTTGTTCTAGCTCTTTTTTGAGGTTACAGCGAAGAACGATTTTGCTTCCTGCTCGACGTTTCCGCTGCCACAGTGCGGACAACGAATCTGATCGTGATCGTGCTGGTTCAAGCTGAGCACCTTTTCAAATTCCTTGTGGCAATCGTTGCAGAGATAGTCGTATACGGGCATGGGGAACCTCCCGCTGAGCGTTCTCAGTGGAAATTTGTGAGCATTGTATTCCTTTTCCGCCGGCGGGGAAGTGATATCAAACCAAAGCTTTCAACCACAGAGGACCGCAGAAGACCACAGGGTTTTTGATGGCTGTAATTCTAAAATCCCCGTGTCCACTGTGTGCCCCTGTATTTATCTTCGGCTATTTTTTCTCCGTGATCTCCACCGTGGCCCGGGTATTCTCCCAATCGATATACATGTGGCAGCCATTCCCCATTTCATGAAACGAAATCGTAAAGTTCTCAACCGCTGCAGGGGTCTTGGAAACGCTCATATCGGCGCGCACTAAATCCTGCCCCTCGGGATAAGGAATGCCCCATTCGCCAGTCTTCTTGCTGATGATCAGCGTCCACTTGTCCTGGTTGGGAATGGTGAACAAGGTGTAGCTGCCAGCGGGAATATCCTTGCCACCAATCGACAGGTTGGCGTCGGTCACAAACGTGGTCGCTTCATTCGCGCCGGTGCGCCAGGGCTGGCCGTAAGGAACGAGTTCGCCGAAAATCTTCCGGTCCTTGACGCGCGGGCTGGAGTAATCCACTTTGATCGATTTGCCGTCCGTGAACTTGCACTGCGCGTTGGCCGCGGGGCTGGGACGCTGTTTCTTCTCGCCACCCATTTGGGCGGCGGCGAACATTGAGAACACCAGAAGCATACTCATCAGGAATGCGCTACGTTTCTGCATGAAATCTCCTTGTTTGGAATTTGGTACCTGGCATTCAGCAGTTGGCATTTGCCTTTGGGCTTTAGCCCATTTGACGTTAGAGAATCGATTGCGTGATCACCAATCCTCCATTGACCTTGAAGGCCAAACGCAATAGCCAATTGCCAAATGCTACGTGCTGGTTTTTCGCCCGGCAATTATCCCTCACCGCCTGCCCACGTTATAATCGACCCATGCCGGTATTCGAAGACAAGCAGGAAGAACTCGAGCACTACGAGACCATGATGGGAGTACCCCGTGGCCGCCTCGCCGTCACCATGGACATGGTCACCGACTGGCCCGGCAAGACTGTCATGGACGTGCAGATGGTCATGAAGAGCCTGGCCGATGCAAAGGAACTGATCCAGAGTGTGATGGAGGAGTTGAAGGCGAAGAGTTGAGAATTTAGAGATTGGTTTTGGTATGACCCGTTTCTACACAGATTCCGTTTCTCAAGACTACTCAGATGTCGAGACTGCCAAGAAGTGGTGGATCATGGCATTCGACTGTAGAGTGGTGAAAATCCCGGCGGATTGGGATTGCCCCTTGCCCTCCGATGTCGCCCTGAAACTTCCCGGTGATGATGTGCCCACGATAGTCCTCAGCGCGCGATCGGAAGTTGAGCAAGCGGGGTTCGATAGGACTTCACCCGTCGCGTCAGTCATCTTTTGCGACAAGCTCAAGCAGGCGCACGAACTGCTTTCCAGCCGTGGTATTTCCGTCGGGTTAATACAAGACGGTGGCGACATGCAGTTCTTTGAAATCCGCGATGCCGAAGGGAATTTGATCCAGATCTGCAAGGAACCCTGATAATTCCTGTGACTAGCCCGAAGCCCTTGCGAGGGGCTGTGATTCGCTCAGGACTTCTGCCTGGGCAACCTGCGGCATTTTGGAAGCAATACATCCGGCGGGTCAAGCCACGCATCTCGTGTTTAGCAGGTGGTGGTGCGGGGAAAGGCTCAGGCAACGCGACTTAACTGCCATCGCATCTGTGGCACATAAGAGCAGATCGAGCCGAGTCAAAGTTAAAAGAGTCGGGTTTACAGCAAAGGGGCGAGTGGAGGCTCTGGGCGTCAGGCGAAGAGTTCTGGCAGTTGATATGAGCTTAAAGCCTGCGAATTGAGTCGAGGTTCGGTGTTTCTAACACACAGTGGTGCGGAAGAACGCTCCTGGCGTGATGAAAAGTAAATTCGTACTCTGGAGAGAACGCAATTGAGAAAGCTTACATTTCTAGCCCCTTTGGGTGTGATGTTCTTGTTGGCAACGACCGCTTTCGGGCAGCAAATGGACTTCGCATTCGGTCTGAGCACGACCCATGCTAAGGCAGCCGATGTGAATTCGACGCTGCCTTTTCCTCCGGTGTCGTTGACTGGAGGCATTTATCCATCGATCAGCGGAGATTTTCTGCTCAAGAAAAATTTAGGAATAGGCGGGGAAATTTCATGGCGAGGGGGACAAGCAAATTACGATCTTTCGCAACCCTACCGCCCGATATTTTGGGATTTCGATGCGATGTACCTGCCGAAACTGGGCCCGCATGCGGCGGCTGAGCTGTCAGCGGGCATTGGCGCGGAAAGCACCAGGTTTTATTCGAATTTCGTCAACTGCAGCGCGTTCAGTTGCACAAATTATGCAACCAGCACGCATTTCCTGGGGCAGTTCGGCGCGGGACTCAAGTTCTACGCGCGCGGAGGATTGTTTGTTCGACCGGAAGTGCACCTCTACGTGGTAAACAATAATGTTGAGTTCACTTCGCCGTATGTAGTGCGCTATGGCGCCTCCATTGGGTACACCTTCGGCGGACACTAAGCGATCTCGCACAACTCAACAGGCCGGCAACCAGCCGGCCTTTTCTCTTGCTCGCGGCAAAGCTGATATTCTTTGCGCGCTGAAGACGAGTCTTGTTCTTCAGCATCCGCATTTGATCGCCCTGGGAGGGTTCATGTTGCGTTCCATCTTTGTCGTGCTGGTTTTGCTTGGCAGCACGATTGGTAGTCTGCGGTCGCAGGAGCAGAAGGCGAGCGGTCATTACCTGTTCGCCTGGACGGGCGATGCAGACGGTAAAGGCAATGACTTCCTAGCCGTGATCGATGCGGATCCGGAGTCCACGACCTACGGCCGCCTGATGACGACGATCACCACCGATCAGCCCACCAAGATGGTGCATCACACCGAATACACCATGCCTGAGAGCGGCATGCTGTTCGCCAACGATCATTTTGCGGGACGGACATTTATCTTTGACGTGCGCGATGGACTTCATCCGAAGGTGGCCGGTTCGTTTACCGACATGGACGGATATATGCATCCGCACTCTTATGTCCGCCTGCCAAATGGACACGTGCTGGCCAGCTTTCAGCATGCTCATCATCATGGCAGCGCGGACCCCGCAACCACGGGAGGGCTGGTTGAAATTGATGATTCGGGGAAGGTGGTCCGCTCAGCCAGCAGCGCGGACGCGGCGTTTCCGGGTGCGCTGCTGACGCCTTACAGCCTGGTGATTCTTCCTGATCGGGATCGCGTAGTTTCAACGAATTCGTCGATGCACCTGGAATCCATTCTCCACGGCGTTACCTATCAGGTATGGAGACTTTCCGATCTGAAGCTGCTGAAGACGTCTTATGTGGAGGTCGCGCAGAACCACTATTCCCATGTCGGACCACAGGAGCCTCGATTAGGGCCGGATGGATCGGTGTACGTGCAGTCCCTGAGTTGCGGATTACAGCGCATCACAGGTCTGAATACGGACACTCCCAAGGCGCAGATGGTGTACACGTTTCCGGGTAGCTGGTGTGGAGTGCCGACCATTGTGGGGCACTACTTCATCCAGAGTGTGTTGGCGGTGCATGGGCTGGTAGCACACTGGACGGGGTGGGATGAGAAAATGCAGCGGCTGGTCGTGACCTCGAGCCTGGCTTCGGACGGACGTCTGTATTTGGTGAAGTTGGATCAAAAGACTGGAGCTCTCAGCCTGGACGAAAATTTCCGGGATACTGATGGCAAGGTGGGTTTCAGTTTCGTTGACCGTCAATGGTCGCATGGCTGGAAGGGAACGGGCGCGCCGCATGGAGTCGTTTTCTCCCGGTGAGAGATGGACAAGGAATGGGGCCAAGGCGCGACCCGATTTTCGCGATGGGAAGCTACGGCTGCGGCTGCTGGCGTTTATGCCATTCCACATGCACTCTTGCAGGCAACGTTCCGTGACAGGTCCAGCCATTCACACCAAGGTAAAGGTGACTTACGTCAATGATCGGGAGGTCGGCATCCGGTGAGGCGAGAATTGGGCGCGCTTCACCGTGAAGCTTGGCGAGTAAGGCACCACCAGGCGCGGAGGGAAGTGGGAGGTGAGCTTTTTCACTTGGCCTGGGCCCTTCACAAGCCATCACGGTTCCATAGATGTGCACACGATCGCCGGCTTCGAGATCCAGGCCGGTGTCGGTCCAGACCTGGCTGGCGACGACGTTGAAGGAGTAATCGCTGCGTCGCGCCGTCTTTCCCGGGGGAGTGTTGGAAGATTGCGCAAAGATCATGGAGACAAGCAGGGTGGCACCAAGCGCGGCGAAGGGACTCATGAGCATGCGTCTCATTTGTGAACTCCGATATCGGGTCACGGGATTATCGCTGATGGTAGATTACCAGCCGAAGGGGAGCACGTCTCGAAGTTGAAAGGTGTAATGTGCGGGAATCAGCTTTTTGGCGGCATCCTTTGCTGGTGGACGTCACATGACGGTGAGCGGAGCAAATCTAATGAAGACCTGTGCGATTGTCGTTCCTCCCAACTTCAGGACGTCGCTGTGAAGAGGGCGACCTCCCAAATTCTTAAAGCGTTCGTGCGTATTGCCGGACTGTGTGCAGTTAGCGCCGTGACTGCTTTCGGTGTGGATGGCCCACCGCCGCAGGCGTTTCAAATATTCCCTGACACTTCACAACGGGAAGCACCCTCGATAACACCCTACCTTCGTTATCAAACCGAAATCGCCTGGCAGCAGGATGACGCGCGTCGGCGCGCGTGGGGAGAGATCCGGACGGAAGAAGATCTGAAACGTGTGCAAGACAAAATCGAAGAAAATCTTCTCGGCATGCTGGGCGGCCTGCCGGTGGAAAAAACGCCGCTGCGGGCGCGGATCACCGGAACGATTGCGATGGAGGGTTTCAGGATTGAGAAGCTGATTTACGAGAGTTTGCCAGGAGTTTACGTGACGGCTTTGGTCTACGTGCCCGAAGATGGCGCCACGAAGCATCCGGGCATTTTGGTACCGGCGGGACACTCGACGAATGGGAAGGTCCACTATCAGGCACTGTGCCAGCGATTGGTGCGGCGAGGATATGTGGTGATCGCCTGGGATCCAGTAGGTCAGGGGGAGCGCAGCCAATTCTGGGATGCAAAAGCGGGCAGGAGTCGCTACAACCTGATCTGCGCAGAACACGCGGTGATGGGGAACTTCGCTTATCTGGCCGGAACGAATCTGGCGCGCTGGGAGATTTGGGACGGAATACGCGCGGTGGATTACCTGCTGGCGCGGCCGGATGTAGATGCGGAGCGGATCAATATCACCGGTACCAGCGGCGGCGGCTTTCAGGTCGCACACATTGCGGCTTTAGACAAGCGCATCAAGGTGGCGGCGCCGTCGTGCTACATCACGGCACTCCCGATGCGGATGTACAACCGGATTTTCAAAGACCCCGACAGTGATCCGGAGCAGGATCTTTACGGCATGATATCCAATCACGTAGATCATGCGGGATTGTTGCTGATGATGTATCCCCGGCCGGTTTTTGTATCGGCGGCGGTGCTCGATTTCTTCCCAATTGAGGGCACTCAC
>QIAI01000482.1 GCA_003224995.1 Acidobacteriota bacterium | reverse complement strand
AAAATCCGCATGACTTTGGGCCCTGTGTACTCTGCCGGGCAATGCCTTCAATCACTTAGATGCGCCGGCGGACCGAAAGGACGCGCAATCGCGATGCGAGAAAAAGGCGCTCCGCGAGCTTCCAACCGGGCTATAATCCCGGGCTAGAGCCCTTCCCCGAGAACCGGCTGTTGGGGATCCCAGGTCCGAATCAGCACCCGCGGGGGCTGGCTCGAAATCGGTAATGAGGTGGCCTATGTCTCCTTTGGGCTGGATGGCGTCTGTTTGGGGAGTTCTCACGGGTATTCTGGTAGTCCTGCTGATTTACCGCAGCACCCTCACCATGCAAGAGGACGATCAACTTTTCCTGGATGACACCAAGTCTGCGATGGAACAGGAGCAGGCGGAACTCATGTCAAAGGTGAACAAGATCAATCCTTTCGTGAAGGTGTTGGGCGCGGCCTCAGGCCTCATGTTCCTGGTACTCGCGGGCATGTTCATCTACCAGGGCCTGAATAACACCGCGCCTTAAGCGAGCCGGGCGGAAACATGTTCACTCAACCTTCACTCGTGGTGTGCAGGGATGAGTGTGTCCATCGGCCATACCTCGAAGGGTTTGCCTACTGCCAAGGTCCACCGGCCTGACACATGGGGTGAGAACCGGTCGTCGCCGAGTGCCGGTCGAAGCGTGACTGGAAAAACAAGCGGTGCAGTCGTCGCACCAGATCTTCCGCCAGAACCTCGTCCACCAGAAAACTGATGTTGCGCTCAGAAGCTCCCTGGCAAATCATGCGGAGATCGACGGCCGAGAGCGCGCGAAATACCTGGCTGGCGATCTCAGGTTGCCGACGCACTTTTTCCCCGACCAGGCAGACCAGCGCTTTGTGATTCTCCCAGCGCACGGTGGCGAGGCCTTTGAGTTCATCCGCAATGGCGGGCAGGGCCTCAGTCGCAGTCACCAACAGAGAGAGGCTGCCGCGCGACGCCGACAACAGATCGAGACTGTACTGGTGCCGCTCGAATACATCGAAGATTTCGCGAGTCAACTCGGGAGCGAGCCAGCGCACGGCCTCCACGTCGACGACGGTGACGCCATTCTTGACGGTGATGGCTTTCATTACGCACTCGTCGCCGGGATGCGCGACGATCTCAGTTCCCTTGCCTTCCGGATTGCGCGAGTTCAACACCCACACGGGAATGTTCTTGCGCATGGCGGGAGTGATGGAAGAGGGATGCAGCACCTTGGCGCCGACATAAGCCAGATCCGCCGCTTCTTCAAAGCTCATGCTGGGAACGCGGCGCGCTTCCGGACACAGGTGGTTGGGATCGGCGGTGAGGATGCCATCCACATCGGTCCAGATTTCGATGCGGGAAGCTTGTAACGCTGCGCCCACGATAGAAGCCGTGAAGTCTGAGCCGCCACGGCCCAAGGTGGTGGCGATGCCATCGACGGTAGCGCCAATGAATCCGCCCAATACCGGAATTCTCGATTCAACGACCGGGACCGCCATCGCCGACTGCAGACGATGGTTGGTTTCGTCCCATAGGGGGGTGGCCTGGGTGTGGGCAGCATCGGTCACAATGCAGGCGCGAGCGTCGACCCAAAATGCGTCGAGGCCCGCTTGCGCCAAGGCGGCGTGCACAAGCCGACTGGAAACACATTCTCCGGCGCCGAGAAGCTGGTCCTGAAAGCGGGGAGTGAGTTCGCCAGCGGTGGCGATGCTCGCCAGCAAAGCGTCCAGTTGCTGGAATTCGGCTTCCAGTTGGGGATGGAGAGTTCGGTAATTCTCCGAGCCTGCCACGTCCAGAGCGACCTGCTCATGACGTCGCTTCAACTCCTGAAGCGAAGCGCGCGCGGTCTGGAGTTCACCGCGGGCCGCAGTTTTTCCCGCCGCTAGCAACTGATCGGTGACATTGGCCAAGGCGCTGGCCACGATCACCGGCCGGTGCGGGAGCCGCTGCTGGATAATGCGAATGGCTCGTCGAATCGCAGCCGCGTCTTCCAAAGACGTGCCGCCAAACTTCATGACGACGGGTTGCTCAGGTTGCGCTCCAGTTGCTGCACTCATGGCTTACGTCTCCTAAAGATTTAGCGTTCTTCGCACAAAATAAAACCCACCGCTTTGTCTGGCGGTGGGTTTGTACCTGTTTTGAACTTTTGAATCAGCTCAGCAGGTGCCCTCCGCCAGAAGACGTGTAATTCGCTTAGCCTTGGCGTCTGTCGCCGGCTTGGTCATTCGCGTCTTCATGCTCACGGAAATCATCTGTCTGCTGGCCTTTCGGGATTAATTGTCCAGGTCGCGGGACTTGCCTCGACCTTGCAGCTTCACTCCATCTTCGAAGAACTCGATCAGGCGGTCGATCAGGCGTTGCTGCCCGCCTATGATGTGGAGGCCGCTCTCGTGGCGGTGCTCCTCCAGGACTTTATTCAAACTGCGCTCCAGATCAGTCATCGTCACACCTCCTGAGGGGATTCAGCGAAATTCTGCTGCAGCCGGAAACGGCCCAACAAACTCTCACCCAGGACCCAAGCGTTGCCGCAGACCCGTCACCTTGGCGTCGGGACAGGATCGCAGCAGCCTGAAATCACTGATCCCACCCTAAAGGGCATGGCCTTAGAAAGGAAACAAGAAATTCTGATGGAGTAGATCAAAAAATGAGATGAGCTTAAAAGGGAGGAACTTAAACCGCAGAGGGCGCGGAGAAAAGCTTTTAACCGCGATGGGCGCGAAGGGTTCGCGAAGGTCGCGAAGAAAATCTCTGGCCTGTTCATTATCGTCTTCTCATATTTCTTCTTATGTTCTTCTCGCCGAACTCTGCGAGTTGGGACTTTCTTCGCTATTTTCGCGGTTAGAAGCTTTATCCCGCAGCGGCGGTGAGTGTAGGCATTGGAAAAATCTTAAGCTGCGGAGGGATCGCGGAGGACTCAGAGAAAAGCCTTTAACCGCGATGGGCGCGAAGGGTTCGCGAAGAAACTTCTCTGGCCGGTTCAATATCGTTCGGCTTATTTTCTTCTTTTTCTTGTCGGCGAACTCTGTGATTTAAGATTTTTTCGCGGTTAAAAGCTTATGCCGCACGAGCCGAGGTTATTTGGAGGCGGCGGCGAGTTGCCGGACGGTGGCAATGAAGGTGGAGGTGGCGCGGGTTAGGGTGCGGTCACGGCGATAGGCGATAGCGAGTTCGCGCCAGAGTTCTTTGCCTTGGGGGGCGATGAGCTTTACGCGTCCGGCCAGCACCTGATCGCGCGCGAAACTGACACTGATCAGGGAGACGCCTAATCCGGCGGCCACGAAGCTCTTGATCATTCCAACACTGGGCAGTTCCATGGGGACCTGCAACTGGGCTTTATAAGGGCGCAGCAACTTGTCCATGAGACGGCGGGTGTAGCCCGTTTTCGGCACGGGTTCTGCGGATTGACCATACACATCAGCTGGTCGCGATAGATCGCGTGGGTTTTAAGGCTAGCGGATTTTACGGGCAGGGTCACGATCCCGACGTCGATGGTCCCGTTCTCGAGTTTCTCGAGGATTTTGTAGCTGAAGTTGCGATAGATGCTCAGCTGCACACCAGGATACAGACTGCAGTACTTGGCAAAGACATCGGGTAATACGTACAGGCAAGTGGCCTCGTTGGCCCCCACCGCCATGGTGCCGCGTGGATTCGCGCCGTGGTCGGCGACAGCCAGCAGAGATTCGTCACGCAACTGGAGCAGACGCTCCGCATAGGTGAACAGCACACGACCCGCCGGGGTCAAAGTGACATCCTTGCCGGAACGGTCGAGCAGACGGTCGCCGAAGTCCTGCTCGAGCTGGCGGATTTGGGCACTGACCGCCGATTGCGAACGGAAGACTTTCTGCCCGGCGCGCGAGAAGCTGCCCAGCTTGGCTACTTCCAAAAAAGTTGTGAGCTGATCGAAATCCATGGATTGAGCGCGATTATACCGAAAACCTGATCTCGGACATCATGCCGTGGCGATTACGCCAGACCACTACATGAGGACTGGCTCCTTGGGCGGAACGACTTCCACGGATTCCACCGAAGCGATCTCGTGACGCTTGAGCTGCGCCAAGGTTGCATTCCAGGTTTCGGTGATCGAGCAGGGCGGACGCAACGGTTCTACCCGCAACATGGGAAGGGGGGCCTCCGAACTCAACAGGCTGAGGGCCCGGGGGCTGCCGGTGTGGCGCAGATGGCGGCGCAAAACCAGGCGCAGCCACAGCTCTTCGCGCACTTCCACGGGCCGCAAGTGGACCGAATGCTGGTTATAACCGTAACCCGCGAGCGAATCGCGCAAAATGTAGGCCACTCCCCCGGTCATGCCGGCTCCCAGGTTCATTCCGGCCGGGCCTAGCACGACCACCACGCCGGAAGTCATGTACTCGCAGCCATGCTGGCCGACACCTTCCACCACTGCAAGGGCTCCGCTGTTACGCACGGCGAATCTTTCCCCGGCACGCCCGGCCACGTAGAGTTCGCCGGAGGTGGCGCCATAGAGCACGGTGTTTCCGACCAGCACGTCGCCGCGTTGGGAAGCTTCGTCGCCGGCAGTGATGGCGATGGTGCCGCCGCTGAGGCCTTTTCCGACGTAATCGTTCGCCTCGCCCAGCAGGCGGAACTTCACACCCGGAATCAGGAAGGCGCCAAAGCTTTGTCCGGCGCTTCCGGTGAACTCGCTGGCGATCACGCCGGCAATGTCAGCACCGTTGCGGCGCCGGAGCACTTCGCCGCTAAGATGAGCTCCAATGGCACGATCGGAGTTGGTGATACGGAAACGATGGCCGCTGGTGCGCAAGGTGTCGAGTTCGTCCGCCATGGCGGCGAGTTCGAGATGCAAGCCCGCACCGGGTTCCCGAGGGCAGGCCGGCTGCGACGGACCTTCCGCGGGACGTAAAAGACTCGCCAGCATATCGCGGGCATCGTCGGCACGAGGTTCAAGGTGATGGGCCGCACCCACGATTTCGTCGATCGAGGCGGCGCCCATTTCGGCGAGCAGGTTTCGCACGTCCGCGGCCAATGCCCGGAAGTAACTTTCGACCATTTCCGGATTTCCGGTAAAGCGTGCGCGCAGCTTTTCGTCCTGGGTTGCGATGCCGACCGGGCAAGTATTGAGATGGCATTGCCGCGCCATCACGCAACCGATCGCCAACAGCGCCGCTGTTCCAAAACCAAATTCTTCCGCACCCAGCAATGCGGCGATGATCACGTCGCGGGCGAACTTGAAGCCGCCATCCACGCGCAGTCGCACCCGGCTGCGCAGACCGGTACGTACCAGCGCGCAATGCGCATCGCGCAAGCCGACCTCCCATGGCAGACCAGTGTTTTTTATGGAAGTGATGGGGGATGCGCCCGTACCGCCATCGTGTCCGGCAATGGTGATTACGTCCGCACCCGCCTTGGCGACGCCGGTGGCGATGATACCCACGCCCGCGCTGGAAACCAGCTTCACGCCGATGCGGGCATGCGGATTGACGGAGCGCAGATCGTAAATCAGCTGGGCCAAGTCTTCGATACTGTAGATGTCATGATGGGGCGGCGGCGAGATCAACATCATCCCCGGCACTGCATGTCGCAGCCGTGCAATGTAGGGCGTCACCTTGCTGGCGGGAAGCTGTCCGCCTTCCCCAGGCTTAGCTCCCTGCGCGATTTTGATCTCGAGTTCGTCGGCGTGCACCAGGTAATCGGTAGTCACGCCGAAACGTCCCGAGGCAACCTGCTTAACGCGATTGTTCGCTTCGCCTTTTTGGGTATAGACGCGGGGATCCTCTCCGCCCTCGCCGGTATTGCTGCGTCCTCCGAGGCGATTCATCGCGACCGCGAGGGTGCTATGCGTCTCCGGAGAGATGGCGCCCAGCGACATCGCCTGAGTGCTGAAGCGACTGAGAACCGAGGCGTTGGTTTCGACGTCCTCGACAGGAATGGCAGCGTCCCGGCGAACCGTTAGCAGATCGCGAATGGCAACCGGTTCCCGTTCATCGGCGAGTGCGCTGTACAGCTTGAAGTTCTCGTCGGTCGGCGACTTG
>QIAI01000481.1:4382-6301 GCA_003224995.1 Acidobacteriota bacterium | reverse complement strand
GCCATCACTTTCCGCGATTGGTACCCCATAGGTGTCGAAGAGTACGGCTATGTAGCTCCCGATCCACTGGATGCCAATATCATTTATGGCGGCAAGGGAACCAAGTTCAATCGGGTGACCGGGCAGACCCAGGATGTTTCTCCGGTCGCGTTGCGCACCGGCAAGTACCGCTTTAAGCGCACCGCGCCTCTCATTTTCTCCCCGGCCGATCCGCACGCGCTTTACCTGGGCTCCAATGTCCTGATCAAAACGACGGATGGAGGCAACACCTGGAAGGTCATCAGCCCGGACCTCACTCGTGAAGACCCGGGCGTTCCCGCTTCGCTTGGTCCTTTTCTGCAAGCTGACCCAGCGAAAGGTAAGCATCGCGGTGTGATCTACTCGGTTGCCCCTTCCCCCAAGGATGCGAATTTGATTTGGGCCGGGACCGACGATGGGCTCATTCACCTTACCCGGGATGGCGGAGAATCATGGCAAAACGTTTCTCCCCCGGAACTCACCCCCTGGAGTAAGGTCGCACAACTCGACGCTTCGCATTTCGATAACGACACGGTCTATGCAGCGATCAACCGCTTTCGCTTGGATGATCTGCATCCCCTCGTCTACCGTACGCACGACGGCGGAAAGTCATGGAAGCTAATCGTTCAGGGCTTGCCCGAGAACGAACCGGTGAACAGCGTGCGCGAGGATCCGGTGCGTAAAGGATTGCTATTCGCCGGCACCGAACGCAGTGTGTACTTCTCTGCGGATGATGGCGAGCACTGGCAATCGCTGCGTCTTAACCTGCCGGCCACTTCGATTCGCGACCTGGTGGTCCATGAAGACGATGTTGTCGTGGGCACCCATGGACGTTCCTTCTGGATCCTCGACAACGTGACCCCGCTGCGACAACTCGCGACGGTCCCGGACGGACCAGCGTTTCTATTTGCGCCGCAGGGCACGTTCCGCGTGCGCAGAAACAGTGGCACCGACACACCGCTGCCGCCTGAAATTTCGGCGGGGCAGAATCCGCCCGACGGCGCCATGCTGGATTATGTCCTGAAGACTTCGCCATCCGATGCGGTGATTCTGGAAATCTCCGATTCATCCGGCGAACTGGTGCGCCGATTTTCCAGTGCCGACAAGCCGGATGCTCCGCAGGAACGGGAATTGAACGTTCCCACCTACTGGATTCGACCGCCCCGCACTCTTCTCAAGAGTCCCGGCATGCACCGCTTCCTCTGGGATCTGCATTATCCGCAGCCGGCCGCGCTGGAACGTGACTATCCCATCTCGGCCATTGTCCATGACACGCCGCTCTACCCGCTCGGACCTGCGGCCTTGCCCGGAACCTACTCGGTGAAGCTCACTGCGAGTGGAAAGACCTCCACTCAGTCATTGACGATCCAGATGGATCCTCGCGCAAAGGTCTCCAGCGATGATCTGAAGGCACAGTTTGAGCTGGAGACCAAAATCGTCGCGGCCATGGAGCGGGATTTTGCGGCCCTCGCAGGCTTGCGAGACCTTCGCGTGAAGCTGAGACAGATTCAGGCCGCAGATGGAGCGGGCCTGCAATCGAAAATCGCGGAACTCGACAAAAAAGCCGCCGACCTCGAAGGCACCCCTGGAGGTTACGGAGCTTCATTCTTGAGCACGCCGGACGGGCGAGGATTGGCCCGCCTCAACGCGGCTCTCAATAACCTGTTGGCCACCGCCGATTCGGCGGACGCCGCTCCAACCACGCAGGCTGTCGCCACGTTTGAAGAGGTGAATCGAGCGCTCGGCGAACAGCTTGAGCGATGGGCGGAGATGCAGAAGCGGGATATTCCTGCGCTCAATCAGGAACTGAAGCACGCTGGCGTGGCGGAGATTAATTTGAAACCTGCGCCTTTAGGAGCGGGCCGCACTCCACCAAGCAGGAATTACCTGCGATCAAGCCC
>QIAI01000481.1:0-4320 GCA_003224995.1 Acidobacteriota bacterium | reverse complement strand
ATCGGCTACTGGCGTCTGACGCTTGCGGGTCTGGCATAGGGTCTCCTGCCACGCTGCATTTTGCAGGCACGGCCCGCTTGGGGGAATTATCCGACTTGGTTCCTGGTCGCCCTCTCGCGTTCGGCGAGATAGCGCTGCGTGGCCTCCTGCCAGGAGGGCATCACGACCCCATACTGGCAAAGACTAGACGATGACAGTACGGAGTACGCCGGACGTTTTGCAGGTCGCACGAATCGGTCGCTGGTGGTCGGTCGCACCTGGACATCCAGCCCTGAAGCCTTCACCAGTTCCGATCCAAAGTCGAACCAGGTGCAATCTCCGCTGTTGGTCGCATGCACCGTGCCGGTCGCGCCCTTTCGACACAATTGCTGGATGGCGCGAGCCAAATCTACGGTATAAGTTGGGCAGCCCCGTTGATCGTTGACGATCTCTAGTTCCTTGCGCGTCGCGGCAAGTTTAAGAATCGTATCGGGGAAGCATTTTCCGCCAACGCCAAAGACCCAAGACGTCCGGAGAATGCAGCAATCCGGGTAGATGTCTCGAATTTGTTTCTCCGCGGCCGCTTTCGATTCCCCATACACACTTTGCGGAGCCAGCGGAGCGTCGACTTCATAAGGCTGGTCGTGCTTTCCATCAAATACGTTTACGGCGCCATCGCAATTTACCGCAAATGCCAGATCACGGTGCGACTCGCAGCCATCGACGTCTGTATACGCTGCTGCGAGTACGATCCAATCCGGACAATGTCGTGCGATCACGGTGCTCACCTGCTCTGGGGAGCGGATGTCCGCGTCTGCTGACCCGAGGCCGGTGACTTCATCGTCCCGCCACTCGTCCATCAGAGCCTGCCCAAGCAGTCCAGTGGCGCCAAAAATTGTCACACGCATGGGTTTACTTTCGGCTAGTCGAACTTCTCAGCATCGCGGAACGCAACGCCCTGCTGGTCTTTGCTGGAAATCACCGGCTCTCCCGTGAGCTGCCAGTCGATCTTCAGTTCGGGATCGTTCCATGCCAGCGTTCGTTCAGACGCAGGTTCGTAATAATCGGTGGCCTTGTAGAGAACATGCGCACTCTCGGAAACCACGCGGAACCCGTGCGCAAATCCAGCAGGAATCCAAAGCATGCGTTTGTTTTCGCCGGAAAGCGAAACTGCACTCCACTTACCGTAGCTCGATGAACTTTTCCGCAGGTCGACGGCCACGTCGAGAATCTCGCCTAATACCACTCGCACTAACTTCCCTTGCGCATGCTGGATCTGGTAATGAAGCCCGCGCACCACGTTGCGCATGGAATAGGAATGATTGTCCTGCACGAAGCGCTGCTGGATCCCGAGTTGGGCAAGCTCGCGTTCGTTATAGCTCTCCAAAAAAAATCCGCGAGGATCCCCAAACACTCTTGGTTCCAGGACAAAGACGCCGTCCAAAGAGGTGCTGACTTTATCCATGGGTCTCTAGAAAACCTTATCGCGCAGTAACAGCAGCAGATATTCGCCGTACCCGTTCTTCATGGAATGGCCAATCTTTTCCAGTTGCTCGGCCGTGATGTAGCCCGACCGGTACGCAATCTCTTCCGGACAAGCGACCATCAAGCCTTGCCGCTTCTCGATGGCTTGGATGTAGAGCGCCGCATCCATAAGAGACTCGTGCGTTCCAGTGTCAAGCCAGGCCATGCCGCGACCCATGACAATGACCTCCAGCTGGCCCAGCTTCAGATACGCTTTGTTTACATCGGTGATTTCTAACTCGCCACGCGGCGAAGGCCGCAGCGCCTTCGCGATCTCCACCACGCGATTGTCGTAGAAATAGAGTCCGGTCACCGCATACCGTGATTTCGGCTGTTTCGGCTTCTCTTCCAGGCTGAGAGCTCGCCCCGTATGGTCGAACTCCACCACGCCATATCTTTCCGGATCGTGCACCGGGTAAGCGAACACGCGCGCGCCTACCATGCTCCCAGTCGCTTCTCGCAAATCCTTCGCGAGATCATGACCATAGAAAATATTGTCGCCTAGCACCAGTGCGCAGGCCGTCGAGTCGATGAATCGTTCGCCCACCAGGAACGCTTGTGCAATACCTTCCGGCCTTGGCTGCACCGCGTATTGGATGTGAATTCCGTATTGGCGCCCGTCGCCCAGAAGATGTTCAAACTTGGGAGTGTCTTCCGGCGTGGAGATAATCAGAATGTCCCGAATGCCCGCCAGCATCAGCGTGCACAGCGGGTAATAGACCATCGGCTTGTTGTAGATCGGGAGCAGGCTCTTGCAGGTTCCTTGCGTAACCGGATAAAGGCGCGTGCCGGAGCCTCCGGCCAGGATGATTCCTTTGTACGTCAGAGTGACCGGAACCGTGGTGGACATATTGAAAAGTTGATCCTTGGTTCTTCTCTAGGCGCGCGACGCGTCGTGTCCCCGGGTGGCGTACTGTTTCTCCATCCATTGGCGATAGCTTCCGCTGGTAACTTCCTTGATCCATTCCTCGTTTTCGAGATACCAGGAAACCGTCTTTCGAATTCCACTCTCAAAAGTCTCTCGTGGACGCCATTGCAATTCGCGCTCGATTTTGCGCGCATCGATAGCGTAGCGTCGATCGTGTCCCGGACGGTCCTTTACGAAGCTAATCAGCTTGCGATGCGGTATAAAGGGATCGTTCGGGCAGAGTTCATCGAGCAGGCTACAGACAGTCTCCACGATCTCGAGGTTCGCTTTTTCATTCCAGCCGCCAATGTTATATGTCTCTCCCACGCGCCCGCGTGCAAGCACCGTGCGCACCGCATCGCAGTGGTCCTCCACAAACACCCAGTCGCGCACGTTCTTCCCGTCGCCATAAATGGGCAACGTCTTTGCGGCACGCGCGTTCAAAATCATCAGTGGAATCAACTTCTCGGGAAACTGGTAGGGACCGTAATTGTTGGAGCAGTTGGTGGTAAGTGTAGGTAGCTGGTAGGTGTGATGATACGCACGTACCAGGTGATCGGAAGCCGCCTTCGACGCCGAATAAGGACTGTTCGGCGCATATGCTGTGGTCTCGCTGAATGCGGGATCGGCAGGACCCAACGATCCGTACACTTCATCGGTGGAAACGTGCAGGAAGCGAAAGTCTGTGCAACCAGTTTCGTTCAGGTCTGCACAATAGGCACGAACCTCTTCCAACAAGGCAAAGGTGCCGCCTACATTGGTTCTAATGAAATCGTCGGGACCGAGGATGGAGCGATCCACATGGCTTTCAGCGGCGAAATGAACGATGGCACGCGGCTTGTAATCACGCACCCTGCACGAACGTATATCGCGGATCGCCGTTGACGCTTTCCAGATTTCGCAGATTGCCCGCGTAGGTCAGCTTGTCCAGGTTGATGACCGGAATGCCCTCACGCTCTATCCACTGGAGAATGAAGTTGGATCCGATGAAACCGGCGCCACCGGTCACCATAATCGCATTTTCCATGCGTCGCAGGAACTCCTCTACGGCGGATCATACAGAGTCCACCCGAACTCAGAACGCCCGTTTGATTGTAATTGAAAACTGCAAACTGCCGAATGCCGCGAACCTTTGCCTCCGAATTACGCGGTGCGCTTCTCGTTGCCGGCGGTCGGGATGGCAACGCTGCCTGGACGCTTTGCTCGCCATGGCAAGCTCCGCTGCGGGGTCCTGTTTTCAATTGCAGACGGGCTCTTGGCAGGGGTCCAGCCCATCATTTCCAGGTAGGCATGTTCAATCTCCGACGTGATGTCCTGCCATAGATATTCCTGCCGAATCCGCTGCTTTTCTGAGCGTGCGGCCGCTTGGCGGAGGTGAGGGTTTTCAATCAGGAGACGAAGCTTCTCTTCCAAATCCACTACATCTCCCGGAAGGAAAAGAAAACCTGCTCCCTCGACCAACTCGCGATTTTCCGGAATATTGCTGGCTAGCACACACACCCCGGCACCCATAGCTTCCAGCAAGGCCAGCGATAGCCCTTCCATGTCGGACGGTAGGACAAAAAACATCGCATTAGTGAGCAATTCATCGAATGTGTCCCCTGAGACGTAATCCAGCAGGCGCACGCGATCACTGGCATGCCGGGCCAGTCTTTGGAAATATTCGTCCGAAGGATTTGCGCCGCCGGCCAGGACGAGTTTCACGCAAGTATCCAGCTTTTCGTAGGCCTCGATCAGAAGGTGACAATTCTTTTCAGGAGAGAAACGTCCCAGGAAAAGAATGTAATTCTCCGCGTCAAGGCCCCATTCACGAATTTGCTGAGCGGGCCGGCGCTCTCGCAAAATTGCACCATTCGCAATGTAGAGGGGATTCTTTCCATAGCGGTCGTGAAAGTACTGGTGCAGCGTTC
>QIAI01000480.1 GCA_003224995.1 Acidobacteriota bacterium | reverse complement strand
AGACCGCAACCAGCACTCGTTTCTAATGAAATCAGCAGTCCCATCCTCCTCCCCCGGGAAGGGTGAAGTCCCTGTGAATGACATGGCAAGTGAATGGACCACGTATCGCACTCGTTTCCTGATCAAAGCACGCAGGCTGGAGCAACCGGTCAGCTTTGTCGATTGCCTCGGACGCCAACACTCCGGAAAAGAAGGTGACTATCTTGTGCTTTCTTCGGAAGGAAGTCAGCGCGTTGCCCCTCGTGAAATTTTTGAAGATATCTACGTTCCCATGAACGAAGCGCCTTCGGATTGGCCTTCGGGCTCCCAAACTTCTCGCTCGCAACTCGAGCTTCTCCAGTTGGAAACGCGAGACCTACAATCCAAACTTTCCCGTTCTCGAACGATGGAGCACGAGTCGGTGCCTGCTTGCGGGCCGACCAGCTAGTCGTGGTTTGCTGGGCGATTCAGTGCGAAAGGAGGAAGGGTGAGTGCTCGAATGGAGGCCTGTGGATTTCGCGGCACCCGCGCAGTTAATTGCTAGGGCTACAATAGGTAGTGCTACCCTCTTGACAGCCCCAACATACGGGCGTACTGTTGCACTCCCATAAGGCATTTGGTGGCCGCCGGAAACGGTGGCAAGTCAGGGAAAAACCAAGGGGTGGCTCGAGGCCGAGGTGACCCGCGCCACCCTACTAGCCGGGTTCTCCAGTTCAAGAGGTTGAACGATCGAACTGGGGACCTTCTAACGGGACCCGCCTTATTCGCGGGTAAGCCTGTGCGGTGGCCGTTCCCTCGTCCGGTCCAAACTGGACATCCCCTGGGGGAACGCACAGCTTGAAAATTGCAGCAAAGCCGTTCCCGGTTCGCGCGGTTCCTTGAAATTGGAGCCGAGGCGTCATTGTTCAGTCGTCACAGACGGCCGTTTCGTCATTGCATTGGTATAGAGGGGGGTCAACTTAAGTGTCCCTGCGCAACCTGCCAGCGACCGCGCGACCCCGATCCACCCGCGAGTTAAATCGAGTTCAGGCATTGCTGTCGAAAAGCTGAAGAGCCAAGAGTGGATGGCTACGAGTTGCCTTTGGAGCCCACATGGAAGATCTAACCCGTCTCGTCGATGATTCCATGGCACGACATGGTTTCGAGGTTGCGGTGGACCACCGCCGCCTTCAGTGGTCGCGCTGGTTTCGCTGCGAGTCTAGTTTCAGCCTGCTGCTGGTCCCGAGTGCCGCCGGAATCTACACCTTGGGCGAAGAAATTGTCGGACCCGGCGAAATCCCGGGCGGCAAGCGCATGCTCGCGATATTTCAGGTTTCTGAAACAGAGGACCTGTGTGTAGCCCTCAGCCGCCATTTCTCTCCGCGCAGCCCATTGCGCGAGCGTCTTTCCTCAGGCCGATGCTTTGTACGGTTTGCGGAGGTCGCCGACGCACCGACTCGTCAAACCGCCTGCAAAGCTCTCAACCAATGGCTTGCATCCTCGGCGGAGACCGCCACCGGCATGACCAGCGATTTAGCGTCACAAACTGACTTGGTCCCCGCGCCGGTTTCGAGACAAACCAAATCCACTGTAGCCGCCAGTGATAGCGGCCCCCCGTCACTCCCGGCGGGTTTCTAGCAAGGCCACGAAGGAATTCGGCGTCCTTGCTGGTATGCATCCCGTACCGCTTTGGTTTGTACGATGGCGATCAAAATGAAATACGCTATCAGTGTCTCTAAGTTAAACAAAATTAGTGATTTATAAGTGCCGTCACGAAGATCGATCTTAGTTTTGAAGAATCTAATGTAGGAGAGAACCACGAATGCCCGAAGTCACTGAAAAAACGAAGAAGACCGAATCTGCGGCTTCCCCCACCGCGCTCCCCGAGCCAAAGAAGAAGGCCCCCGGCCTGCAGTTCCGCCGCCTCTTTAGCAAACCAGGCATTTCTCCCTATGACGAGATCGAATGGGAACTCCGTCTGGCTCAGATCACGGATGCTCAGGCCAACGTGATCTTCGAGCAGAAGGACGTTGAGGTTCCCAAAGACTGGTCCATGACGGCCACCAACATCGTGGCCTCGAAGTATCTGCATGGCACGGTTGGAACTCCGGAGCGCGAAACCGGGGTTCGGCAGTTGGTGACTCGCGTAGCTGAAACCATTCGCGATTGGGGCAAGGCGGACGGCTACTTCCACAGCGATGAGGACGCAGCCATTTTCCATGACGAGTTGGCGCACATTCTGCTGCGTCAGTACGCCGCCTTCAACTCGCCGGTGTGGTTCAACGTGGGCTGCGATCGCATCGAGCCCAACTCCGACGCGCAGAACTGGCACTGGAATCACGCCACGGGGCGTATTGAGTTCAGTGTGACCGGCTACAGTACCCCACAGTGTTCGGCTTGCTTCATCAACTCGATAAAGGATTCCCTCGACTCCATCCTGACGCTGGCCAAGACGGAAGGCATGCTTTTCAAGTGGGGCAGCGGCACGGGCACGAACCTGTCTCCGCTGCGCTCCTCGACCGAAGGTCTCAGCGGCGGCGGCACTGCCAGCGGTCCGCTCAGCTTTATGAAGGGCTTCGACGCCTTCGCGGGCGTGATCAAGTCGGGCGGCAAAACCCGGCGTGCGGCCAAGATGGTCATCCTCAACATTGACCATCCCGACATCG
>QIAI01000479.1:3998-5408 GCA_003224995.1 Acidobacteriota bacterium | reverse complement strand
GCGAGAACATGCCAAACACTCCGAAGGAAGCAAAGGAAAACCTGGAGCGGCGGATTGCTCAGATTCGAACAGTGATCGCGGAGAGCAAGCTTCCAAAACCGGAGAAGGAGAAGGAATTGGGCTTGCCGTAGAGAGTCTCCAGTTGCAGTATTCCATGTACGGCTTCGGCGGTTCCCAGATTGCGATGACCTGGAGAAGATCCCAGAGACTCAGCTTCAAATTAACCTTGAAGATCACGAAGAACAGGCGCAAATTCCCAGAGAAAGCCTACCGAAAAAGATCCGCAAATAATCCAGCCAAGCTTTTTCTGCACAGGACTATCTGACCTCCATTGAAGCGTGTTGGGCTGGCAACAGCGTGTACGCTTCACCACGCCTTTCGCTGGGCACTACCAGAACAACTCCCGCTAAATCAATGCACTCGACTCTGGCTTGCTTCGTGCCATTGCTTTCTGCGTCTGGGGAACCAGCAACGGGAGGACACAATGGCAAACTTTACTCAGCTTCACTTAGGCAGCGATTCAGGCAATGAGCCCTCGAAGAAGAACTCGGCGAGGGAGAGCAAGTACGTTTTTTCCAAAGAGAAGACCATTTTCGGCGCCGGTTTGTTAGCGGTTACGGCAATGTCGGGAGTGTTCCTGCTCATTACCAACGGCTGTTCGAAGGGGTCTTTGAAGAGCGCGAGCATCGAGTCTCCGAACGCGATGAGTTCCACGATCATCCCGCCGGTAACGACTCAGCCCTCAACTCCGGCGGTAGCAGTGACTCCAGTGGTACCGCCGAAGGCAGTGAAGAAAGTTCAGCGCAAAGCACCGATGGCCACTTACATGGATCCGGCTTACGGCGTTTCGCTTCGCTATCCCAAAGGCTACATCTTGAAGAAGGGCGACGATCTGAACAAAGGCGACCAGAAACCGGACTTGTCCGATGTTGGGACGGTGCAGAATGATTTCGTGCAGCCGGGCGGCATCAGTGTGGCCATGATCGCGATGCCGCGCAGTGCGTATCCTGGAACCGACTTCACCTCGGGCTTCTTCAACATGAGCGTGAACTCATTGCTAAACCAGCAACAGTGTGAGCAGTTCGCTTTCCCTAAGAGCGAGCATCCGGAAAACGATCCGGCGTCGATGTCGAAGGTGAAGATCAACGGCGTTGAATATGCGATGGTGGAGGACTTCGGAAGTTCGGAGAAGAAGGAGCCTCATCGGAAGTACTTCCATCATTTCGAAAATGGCAAATGCTACGAGTACGGCCTGGGACTGGGCACGGTGGACGACAATCTGGCTGGTTTGAAGCCGGTGAATCGTTCACTGGTGTTCGGACGCCTCGAGCAGATTCTGGCGAGCGTGAAACTGCAGCCGGTAGCGGTTCCCGAGGTCGCCAAGGATGTGCAAGCGCATCCGATGGTAGA
>QIAI01000479.1:3395-3970 GCA_003224995.1 Acidobacteriota bacterium | reverse complement strand
GACGCGGAGCGTGGCCGCTCGCTTTTTACCGCCAATAATGCAAAAGAACTAGAGCCTCGCCTCGGATGACTTTGTATGATGTTCGACCCATGGGGATCAGTGCTGACAAGAAAAAGTGGTTGTTCCGCGCATTGGTGGTTGTCCTGGTGCTGTACGTTGGTTACGCCGGCTACGTCGTTTGGGCAATGCGGCAGCCGCCCGAGGAGTTTGCGCGGGTGATGTCGCACATGCCGGGCCCGGCGGTTTTCCTGACGCTTCCTTTTGAGACCTTGTGGACCCACGAACGCGCCGGCGAGTTGCGCGCGGGCGATGTAGCTCCCGACTTTTCTCTGCTCAAGCTGGACAAGAGCGAGCGGGTGCAGTTGTCGGCGCTGACGGGGAAGATGCCCGTCGTGCTGGTGTTCGGCAGCTACACTTGACCGCCATTCCGGCGGGAGGTTCCCGCTCTCAACAAGCTTTATGACGACTACAACGGTAAGGTCGCGTTCCTGGTGGTCTATATTCTCGAGGCGCATCCCAGCGACGTGTGGCAGATGCAGAGCAATATTAAGGACAAGGTGGTATTCGCCAGTCCG
>QIAI01000479.1:0-3369 GCA_003224995.1 Acidobacteriota bacterium | reverse complement strand
ATTAAGTTCCCTGCTGTGCTCGATGAATTCGGCAACTCGACGGAACAAGCTTATACGGGATGGCCGGATCGGCTTTATCTCGTGGATACTGGCGGGCGCGTCGTGTACAAGAGCAAGCCGGGGCCGTTTGGGTTTAAGACGGATGAACTGCGCGCGGCGGTTGAGAAGACGGTGAAGAAATAGGGCAGGAAGACGAAATCAGGAAGAACAGCACAATAATGTAAAACTTAAAGGCACGCGGGCGAGGGCGCCCGCGCTACACAACGTTTCATGGCAAGTATGTAGCGGGAAGCGGATTGTCTTTGCGCTCCTCGTCCCAGATAGCATTTGCAATCCACCAGCGCTTTCCATCCCAGAACGCTTCAATGCTGTTGATGCCGCGGGCGATGACCGGCCCGTCCGCCTTGGTGCGGCTCTCGTAGGTGCTGAAGACGTGGGCGATGTTGCCGAAGCGCTGCGTGTCGCGGTGAATTTCCTTCTCGTAAAAGCCTTTCAGCACTTCAGCGTTTGACGCGTCAACGAATTCCTGATGGCTCATTTTGTGGGCAACGGGCTGGCCGTCTTTGCCGATCGACATGGAGACGAAGCGTATTTCGGGAATGTAGAGTGTGCGATCCCGCGACCACTGGCGGGGCTGACCGGCGGGGCCGGAGATGACGTCGTAGTAGGCGGCGACGAGGCCGTCGAGAGTGGCAACGTCGGCGGGGCGGGGTTCGATGGTGGGGACCTCGACATGAGGTTTGGTGGTCTGGGCGGAGGTGAAGGTGGCGACGAGTGCAAGGACGATCAGGGTGAGGACGGAGGGGCGAGTCATCGAATCTCCTTGGTGCGCGGGAAATGTAGTCTTCGGCAAAATCCCAAGTTTCGGCACCCGGCAAACAGAGTCAGCGCAAACTTTTTATGCATGAGCTTTCCAAAGCTGGGCGGATGAATGTACCACCATTAGGCAGCGACTGTAAGCGCTTCTGTTTCGGCCGGTGGCAGATTTGGAAGAGCGAATTTTTGGCGCATAGATTGTTACCTTAGTTTGCGCGGGATACGCGCATAATAGTTAAATGGCGAGTGTTTTCCTGGACGATCGTTGGCTTCCGAAGTCCGTCCTCTGTTTTCGTGACTACAACCTGAACAAACTGGTGCACGATCTGATTGCCGGGATCACCGTCGGCCTGGTGGCCTTGCCGCTGGCAATGGCGTTCTCGATTGCGTCGGGCTTGTCGCCGCAGGCGGGAATTTATTGTGCAATCGTCACCGGCTTTCTGATCTCGCTGTTCGGCGGGTCGAAAACGCAGATCGGTGGGCCGACTGGTGCGTTCGTCGTCGTGGTGGCTGGAATTGTTGCGGTACACGGCATCGACGGATTATTCATGTGCACGGTGATGGCGGGCGTGTTGCTGGTGGCCATGGGAATTACCGGCATGGGCTCCGCGATTAAATTTATTCCCCGGCCTATCGTGGTGGGCTTCACGAATGGAATCGCCATTCTCATTGCCAGCACGCAGGTGAAGGATTTCTTCGGGCTGCAGATCGAGAAAGTTCCGGGAGTATTTTGGCAGCGGCTGGAATCGTTCGCGACGCACTTTAAGACGCTGAACTATGACGCCACCCTCTTGGCAGCGGCGACGGTGATCATTCTAATCGTGTGCCGCTCGGTTTCGAACCGGATTCCAGGGCCGATCGTGGCGCTGGTGCTGGGGACGGCCGCAGTCTTTTTATTCAAGCTGCCGGTGGAAACGATTGGCACGCGTTTTGGCGGAATTCCGAGCGGGCTGCCTCATATTCAGTTACCCAGATTTCATGCCGACCTGATCCATGGCTTGCTGGGGCCGGCGGTCACGGTGGCGATGCTGGGGGCGATCGAGTCGTTGATGTCAGCGGTGGTTTCGGATCGCATGAGCAACGACCGGCACAATCCTAACATTGAATTGATGGCGCAGGGCGTGGCGAATATTGCTTCGCCGATGTTCGGCGGGCTGCCGGCAACGGGAGCGATCGCGCGCACGGCGACGAACATTCGCGCAGGAGCGCAGTCGCCGATGGCGGGGATCGTCCACGCGGTCACGCTACTGTGCGTCCTGTTGTTCGCGTCGAAGCTGGTGAGTTATGTACCGATGGCAGTGCTGGCGGGGATTCTGATGGTTGTCTCCTACAACATGGGGGAATGGCGTGAAATCCCCCAACTGCTGAAACTCACCAAGACCGATATCAGCGTTTGGCTGGTGACGTTCGCGCTCACGGTATTTGCCGACCTGACGGTAGCGGTGGAAGCCGGGATGATCCTGGCGGCGCTGCTGTTTATCAGTCGCGTGGCGGCGACGACCACCGTGTCGCAGGTGACCGATGACTATATCGAGGATGGGCGCGTGCACATTTTGCAGGACAAAGACATTCCTTATTATGCGACCATCTTCCGCATTCACGGGCCGTTCCTATTTGGCGCCACGGACAAGATCTCGGTGGTGACGGAGAACATGCACAAGCTGCCGCCTGTGGTCATCCTGCGGTTGCGCAACATGACCGCTTTGGATGCGACTGGGCTGTTTGCGATGGAGGAAGTCGCGAGGGCTTTGCAGGGCACTGGACGGACGCTTATTTTATGAGAGTTCGAAGAGGTCATTGGTAAGAACAACATTTGTGAAAACGTTCAGGACGCTGTGGAGCGGGCGCAGGATGTGTTTGAAAAGCTGGAAGCGACCGCAGTTCTGGGCGGCAAGTAGACCATTGACGGCGCAGATGCTCACCAAGCTGTTTCGTCGGGCTGATACGCCTGCGCTACAAACTTCGTGCAGGCTTCGGCTGCGCCAACGCAACCAAGCTAGCTTTCGTGGCTTTTAAATACTCGGCTGGGGCCAGCAAAATCTGCAGGCCTCGAACGCCGGCTGAGATCGAGATGATATCGAACAGTTCGACAGTCTCGTCGACATAGACAGGATAGTCTTTCTTGCCTGCCAGCGCAGTAACGCCTCCCCGGATGTAGCCGGTCAGACCTTGCAGTTCCTTCACTGGGACCAGTTGTATTTTGCGATCGCCCGAGGCGACGGCCAACGCTTTGAGATCGAGTTCGGCGTTTCCGGGAATCACGGCCATGCAAATGCCGTTGCGATCGCCACGGGCGACGAGGGTTTTGAAGACTTGTTCGGCCGGCAGGCCGATTTTGGCGGCTACGGATTCGGCGGCCAGATCGTCGAGATCGACTTCGTATTCACGGAGCTCGTAGAGAATGGCCAGCTGATCGAGCAGGCGTGCGGCGTTGGTCTTAATGGGCACAGCTTGATTCTAGCCTTCAACAATATCGCAGGCGCAAGTCATCTCTTCAGACAAAGCTGTGCCAGATTGCGCGAGGACATTTGCGCTTGCGGGCAGAGGACCTTT
>QIAI01000478.1:5744-7618 GCA_003224995.1 Acidobacteriota bacterium | reverse complement strand
TAAACTCATTTTCGGTGAATTACTCGAACCTCGGCGCTCACGCGCTGTCCTTTTTCCATCCCGCCCGCCAGCACCAAGCCTTCTCGGGTTACGAGCAGACTGCGCAAATCCATCACCGGATCGGGAGTGTCATCATTCACCGTCTGCCAACCGCCACTCTTCACATCGAAGGCAAACGTCACCGGGGAGGGCTCAGCCGGGTGCCCGTCATAACCGATGCCATTGAAGTCATACGGTGTCTCACTTCCGCCCGTGAAGTAGATCTTGTGTTCTTTCTCGGCTGCGCCGGCTGCGATGCGAAAATGCGCTGTGCCCGGGTGCTGCGGCAAGTTCGTCCACTGAATCTTGGTGATGTCCTTGTGGTCAATCTTGCCCGCCCAGCATTCATCGGAGGCTACGAAGGGCGGACCCGCGCCGGGATTGCGGTGCGCACCGTCGATGTACACGATGGTGTCATCCACCAATCCGCCCGCGTGGCCAAACACCGGAGTACTCGGAAGCGGCGTGGCCGATACCCAGGTGTTTTTCGCGATGTCATACATCTGCACATTTGCGACCGCATCTTTCTTCGTGCTGCCGCCAATCACATACAAGTAGCGGTCGCGATAAACTCCGACCACGGCGTCATGAACGGGTATGGGTAAATCTGTCCCGCGATACCATTTGCGCCCCTGCGGCTCGTAGACTGAGACGTCCGAAACCGTAATCTCACCGCCCTGAGCGTCGACGGTGTACCCGCCGAGCAGCAAAATCTGTCCGCGCGCCGCGATTGCCGACGCGCCAATTCGTCCGGCAGGACCTGGTACGGGATGCAGTTCACTCCATTTTCCCGTGGTTAAATCGAGCGCGTAGGCGTGGTTCGTGATTGCGTCCCAGGTCTTCTTCTCGCCGATCCCCATAAAGGAATACAGGCCTTCGCGCTTGCCGACCTTCCCTCCCGCAATCGCATTATTCGAAACGGCCATTGGTATGGGAGCCACTTGCGCATGGGCAGCAACCGCGAGCGCGATCCAAAAAGCCGAAAAGACCATGATAAGTTTTTTCATTTTCACTTGCCGAATAGCTGGAGAGTTGATGGCCGAACAACTCCGTACGTTGCTTTCCCGCTCCTGACGGTCAGAACCAGGTTTGCTTGCGATAGGCATGGTACTCCTCGCCAAAGTTCGCCTCGAGCACCGCGGCTTCCCTTCTTGCCCGCACAACCTGTACCAAAACCAGCGCGGCCAGCAGCGCCCACAAGAGTGGCTTCTGCAAAATCAGCAGCATCCCGGCGATCGCGATGGTGCCGAATACATAAATAGGGTTGCGAATCTTTGAGTATAGTCCGTGCGTGACCAGCTTCTTTGCGCGAGGCAGGATGGAAAATGACGTTCCCAGTTGGAGTCGCGCAGTGAGCACCAGCGCCATTCCGGCAAAGAGCAGCACCCCACCCACAACCCGTTGCAGGTTCCACGGGCCGGGCCAAATCGCCAACAAAACCAGCCAGACCGCCATGGAGACGGCTTGCGCGCCCAGAAAGAAATAAAACTTAAGATCCCGCGACACTCCCACTACTCGACCAACCCCTGCCGGACTCCATGGATGAAATCGGTATAAGCCGGCACATGCCCGGCCTGCCGCATGTCGGAAGCAATCTGTCCGCGATGGTATGCGGAATGCATGAAGACGTGCGTCAGAATATCGCGAACCGTGCTCCTGTACGATTCTCCCTTGCTGTTCTTGTATGGAATGGTGTCTTCGAGAGATTGCGGCGACCTCCCGGCCAGATACTGACGCCACAATCCTGGCAACTTTCGGGCCTCCTGGTCACATTCTTCGACACTCAGCTCAGGCCACACGGCAAAGGGAGCTTCTTCTGCCAGCATGCGCGCTCT
>QIAI01000478.1:3446-5718 GCA_003224995.1 Acidobacteriota bacterium | reverse complement strand
GCCGCTCCGGGGCGCTGCCCGCCGCGCGAAGAGACGCAATCATTTCCAGATTCGCCCAACCGTCGTAACTCACCAGCTGCTTGTAATACGTCAACAAATCCACCCAGCTTCTCCTTCAGACAGCAATCGCCAGCGAGACATATATCTGTCCGGAAGTTTCACGGTGGAATCTTCTTCCGGAATACTAGTTTTTGTCTTTGGCGATCTTTTCCACCTGTTGCAGATGGTTCAGATCGTGCCCGGCAAACATACGGACGATATGCGCGATCGTCTCCTTGCCTCGTTCCGCGTGCATGCCGTGATTCTCCCAGAGCTTTCGGGGGACAGCCTTTATCAGCGAAAGATTATTGTCCCGAAGCACGCGAAACACTTTCAAAGAATCTTTCGGATTGCGATCCTCATAGCGAAACGTTTTCGCCCAGGCATCCTGATCAAACGCCTGGATCTGCGTACCATTGGCGCCCAGGATTTGCCGGATCCGCCAGCTGCCCACCACCTCGGCGTCGGCCAGGTGCGCCAGAATCTCGGCAATCGACCACTTTCCCGGCCCCGGTCGCCGGCGCATCTGCTTTTTGCTGAGTCGTCTGGTCAATTTCTCCAATTTCTTTGCTGTGCTCCTCTGAACTTTCAACGGATCTTTGCCGTCCAAATAGCCCACAATCCGTTGCGTGTACTGCTGCGCGGTTTCTCTCATCGCGGAATATTCCTCTCCATGGCGGAAAACCATTAAATCCGAAGCTTGCGCGCTCACCTGAGTATGATCAGCTTGCGAACGAACGCGAAATTATACAGCCTGCATGGCCCGACGAGGACTGCTGAAGGGCCTATCAAGCGCTGCCGTGGCACGCGAACACCTCAGCGGGTGGGCCCCGGCGAACCAAGCGAGACGCGGCGCTTGCGGACGGGGTGCGAACCCTGCGAGTTGTTCCGGCTTTTAACAGATTATTCACAATCGCCATTTACAATAAGAGGTCAGTTGGGCCGCCCCTGCACTCGGCCAATTCCTGAAGGGTCTCATGTCTGCCAAAAAATCACGCGTGGCTAAAATTGAGACTGAATCCAATGGCGCTGCGGCAAAGTCCAAGACGAAAGCTGCGCAGGCCCGGTCCAAAGCGAACAGCACGCAATCCGAACTCATGCGCCTGGCCCTGAAGGCTTGCCTCATCGCGCGCGATGCCACGTTCAACGTCCAAGACCTGTTGACCAACTCCTCCCGCATGGCGTTCCTTGCGATCCGCGATTGCGAGAAGGAACTCGATCAGATCGAACGCCTGATTGACGAGCAGCTTCCGGGAGCCATCACCCGGGTGAACGAAACTAAAGCACGACAACTGCTCGCCTGTCTCAAATGCATCACCGACCTCGAGCGCATCGGCGACCTGGTGATGAGCGTGGCCCACCGGCTGCAGGCCCGCAGCGGCCAGCTTTCGGATAATGATGTCCGCCACCTCGTCCAGATGTCAGCCGTCCTGCATGACATGTTGGACGGATCGCATCTGCCACGGCCTGTTTCAAAGACATCTCGCCGATAACACCCGTGAAAAAGATTCGGTAGGATTCGAAGTGCTGCTCATGGCTCAGGCCCTGGAGCGCTGCGGCGATCACACCAAGAATCTCGCCGAGGAACTCTACAGCCTGATCGAAGGCCACACCCTACGGCACCCTCCCAAACGCGTGTCGGCTCCTTAGTTCTCTTATACGAAGCGCTCCCCTGATAATTTGCTCTCATTGCTCGCGAGTGCTTCCTTCCGCATACAAATTAACCGACCGTTAACACTGACGAAACAATCGCGCAACATTTGGAGGTTAGAGTCCAAATCGGGGCCGTGTCTCCGGTCTCTGAGGTACGCTGCCGAAAATCTTTGATTCGATCGCGACGGAGCACGATGCAAATTCTCCCCCAGGCTTCCGAATTGCCGGCGGCGCCCATCTCTCAACGCCAGCGCATTTTCGTTGTGGAAGACGAAGAAGACATCGCAAGACTCATCGGGCACAATCTGGAGGCGGCCGGCTATCACGTGCAAACGTTTCTGAGCGGCTCCCTGGTCCTTGCACAGGCCATGCGGGAACCGCCTTCTTTATTTTTGTTAGATGTTATGTTGCCGGGCACCAACGGGTTCGATCTCTGCCGCCAGATCCGTTCGACGAGCACCCTTGCAAAAATCCCGATCATTTTTCTGACCGCCAAGGCCGACGAGGCGGACCGGGTGAAAGGACTCGAACTCGGCGGCGACGACTACGTCATTAAGCCATTCAGTCCTCGCGAACTCGT
>QIAI01000478.1:2643-3393 GCA_003224995.1 Acidobacteriota bacterium | reverse complement strand
GACGCCTCGTCGATGACGGTGAGAGTCGAAGGCCGCACCGTTCTCACCACGGTGCGAGAATTTCGTCTACTCGAGTATCTTGCCACCCACCGTGGGCGGGTATTCACCCGCGACCAACTTCTGGATGCCGTCTGGAAAGAAACCGCCTTCGTGACGCCACGCTCAGTCGATGTCTACGTCCGCCGCCTGCGCGAAAAGATTGAGAGCGATCCGCGGCACCCGCGGTATCTGAAAACCCTGCGCGGCATCGGCTATCGGTTGGAAAGCGCAAAGTAGGTTGGGGCCATCAGTGTTGCAAGAACCGTATTCGCATAGCCGCCGCTCGCGCGTCGACGCAGGCACGTCCTAGCCGTCGCGAACCGGTCCTCCACAGCCTTTGCTATAATTTATTCCTTCGCCCGTGGCGCTATCGTCTAGGGGTTAGGACGGAAGATTCTCAATCTTCAAACCCGGGTTCGATTCCCGGTAGCGCTACCAAAAGCTCACTGTCATTGTTCCGCACCCCATCGAATCGCCAGTTACGGTGCGAACGGCGAACGGCGCGCCAAACCGATATATCGGGCGGTCAGGACGCAATTGGGGTGGGACCATCGACCGTTCAAGTAGCCGACCGGGCACTGAGGCCCGTGGCTGCTGACAAAGAAAACGCCTCTCAGACTCGTCTTCCCCACAGCGCCGCACACGGACTTCCTCGTCGAGACCGCCCCGGCGAGTGCCTTATAACAGAAAATCACTTGCTTAACGGGGGGG
>QIAI01000478.1:0-2629 GCA_003224995.1 Acidobacteriota bacterium | reverse complement strand
AAACAGAGGGAACTTCCTGACGACAGATGAATAAAACATACCGGTTGCAAATACTCCATTCAGCCTTGCTGTTAACCCTCTCAGTAATGACGCTTGCCTGCGGAACTGTCAGCAATCAAACGTTGGCGCTTCCAGCGACGACTATTGGACCGACTCCAAATCCATTGGTGGCGCGCTATTTCGTCGCCAGCGCCTGCGCCGGCGAAATCATGGTCGAATTCGGTCCCGACACTTCTTATGGACGCAGCACTTCCTGGCAGCCCATTTCTGGTAGCCACCGGACAGAGAGCTTTCTCGTGGCCGGTATGAAGGCATCCACCACGTACCACATGCGGCCGACGCTGAGGTGCTTCGGCCAGACGCGGATCGGAAACGATCAGACGTTCACCACTGGGCCGCTGCCGCCGGGCATTGCCGTTGGTCTTACCGTGACGCGTCCGGTGCAATCTAGTGTCCCGCAAGAGGGAGTGGAGTTGCTTAGTCTGGCGGACATAGGTCCAAGTACCCTGCAGGCAGGTGTAGCCGACCTCGACGGCAATCTCATCTGGTTTTATCAGGGCGCAGCAGGAGAAGTCGTATTGCCTATCAAGCCGCTCAGCAATGGCCACATGATCGCCGACGTGTCGAACAATGCCGCCGGTGTCTCTGTGCTTCGCGAGATTGACTTGGCCGGCCATGTAATTCGCGAGCTTTCCATCTCTGCGCTGGCCCAGTCTCTAGTCGCGATCGGTCGCTCGGTAACTCTTTACCAGTTCCACCATGACATTCTGGCCTTGCCCAACGGTCATTTCATTGTGCTCGCAAACATGAAGATTCCATACCAGGACCTGCCGGGTTATCCGGGCACCACCGACGTCCTCGGCGATGTACTTATCGATCTGGACCCGAATTGGACTCCCGTCTGGTTCTGGTCCACTTTCGAACATCTAGACGTAAATCGACACCTCCAGGGCCTCCCGGACTGGACTCATAGCAATGCCATCCTCTATTCGCCCGATGACGGAAATCTGCTCCTTTCGATCCGCCACGAGAGCTGGCTCATTAAAATCGATTACCAGGACGGCAAAGGTACGGGAGACATCCTGTGGAGACTTGGCGAGGGGGGAGATTTTACGCTCGCCGGCGGCGATCCCAGTCAGTGGTTCTACGGACAGCACTATCCAAACATCCTGAGCACGAACGGGTCGCGGGCGAGCATAGCCTTTATCGACAATGGCAATTTCCGGATTCTCGATTCTGGCGGCACGCGGTGTGGGGGTACTACGCCTTGCTACACTCGCGCAGTTATCTTCGATGTAGACGAAGGCACGCGTTCCGCCGCGGTGGCCTGGCAGAACCTCCCCGGGGTCTACACTTATTGGGGTGGCAGCATCGACGTGATCGATGGGAACTATGTGGAGTTTGATCTGACGGCGCCCTACCCCTCCCCAGTTTCACCGTTCTTCCTTCCCAAATCCCGCGTACAAGAGGTGATGCAGGACGGCAGTGGCACGGTCATTTGGCAGCTGGATATTAATGGGGCAAACGGCTATCGGGCGTATCGCATTCCGAGCCTTTATCCCGACGTCACCTGGACGCAATAGGGAGCAACGTGATCGCCAACTCAGCTCGGAACCATGCGTTTCCCAGTTCGGACGGGATCCGGGTCGGCAGTTTTCACGCCGGAATTGCGAATAACCAAAGTTGATCAGTTACTTTCGTCCGATTAGAACATCCTCAGATCCACTGCTAAACACGCAACATCAATTCTTCAGCAGGGCAGCCACACAGTTTACGTCTGAGAGCCCTTGCCCGTGCAGTACTCCTCCTAGTGTTCTATCGTGTTCAAACGACTTGGCCAGCGATTGCACAAGCTTCACCACGTGCTCCTCGCTGAGCGCCTGCCGATAATGTCCTGCCATGCCAATTAGCAGCCCCTTGAGCACCGCGAATTCCAGGCACATCAAGAGAAATTCTCTTTCCGGACGTTCGAATACCTTTTCGGGATCTTGCCCAAACGGAAAAACCACTCGAAAGATGTGTTTGATCAGACAGTTCCTCGAGCAAGTGCGGGTGCTTTTGTAGGAAAGGCTCGTAATATTCCCGGTACGCGTCCCCATAGCGACGGGGGCGGCTCCCGTCGGGGTCCGTCTGAACCTTCCCCTCGGTCTCCCGGAAGCCTTTCAGACCTCAACAGAGATCCTCAAGTTCAAATTGTTTGCCGCGTCTTGTTACCTATCTGCGCGATGTACGTCTCTCGGTAGTGCTGTCCGTTTTGGGTCTTGAGTTCAATTGAATGAGGTGCCCGATGAGCGTGGACTTGCCTTCCTTTCAGACTTCGAAAACAACTTCCATTCACAACCCAACCAGCGCCCTGATCGCGTGCCTCGTTTTAGCATGCGGAATGGTGGCGTTTAGTTCCATGGCATATGCGCAGAATAGGAATAGTGCAAGCTGGGCTCCGTTGACCAATCTGCCCCCCGGCGGCTCGGTGATCAACATGTTGCTTCTAAGTGATGGATCGGTCATCACCCAGAGCGGCGACGACGGTCAGCACTGGTTCAAGCTCACCCCCGATGCGCACGGCAGCTATCTGAACGGAACCTGGACAACGACCGCGCCCATGAGCTTCCCACGCATCTACTTCTCT
>QIAI01000082.1:13601-14384 GCA_003224995.1 Acidobacteriota bacterium | reverse complement strand
ACCGGGTACGGCGGCAATACTCTGTACCATAACAACGGCAACGGTACCTTCACCGACGTCACCAAGTCCGCCGGGGTCGGGGCGGGCGGATGGAGTGCGAGCGCCGGCTTCTTCGATTACGACAACGACGGCAAGCTGGACATCTTTGTCACGCGCTACCTCGATTGGAGTTTCAAGACGAATCGCTACTGCGGAGAGCAGAAGCCCGGTTACCGCGCCTATTGTCATCCCGACAACTATGAAGGCGCAACCAACATCCTGTATCACAACAACGGGGACGGCACGTTTACCGACGTTTCCACGAAGGCCGGAATCGCCAACCCCAATGGCAAGGGATTGGGAGTTTCGTTTGCTGATTATGACGGTGACGGTTACACCGACATTTTCGTCGCCAATGATTCGGTGCAGTGTTTCCTCTACCACAACAACGGTAATGGCACCTTTAGCGAAGTCGGGCTGCTGGCGGGCGTTGGATACAATGAGGACGGCAAGGCCTTTGCCGGGATGGGTGCCGATTTCTCCGACTTCGATAACGATGGCCGTCCTGATATCGTGGCCACCGATCTCTCCAACGAGCGCTATATGCTGTTCCGCAACAATGGTGACGGTACCTTCCGTGATGTAACCAATGCATCGGGGCTCGGTGGCGCGACCTTGAGCTTTTCCGGTTGGAGCACGCATCTCTTCGACTATGACAATGATGGTTGGAAGGATCTCTTTGTCGCACAGGGCCACGTGATGGACACGATTCAGCTGACTTCTCCGAATTTGAAGTACATGCAA